>NZ_JBEPYQ010000066.1:0-24124 GCF_041641335.1 Cohnella sp.
AGCGCCAGCTTCGCCTCCAGACAGGAGTATCTTACATCGACAACGCGATCGACGGTGTTGCCGACCCCTGCGGACAGCGACATTTTCAAGTAGGTTGAGGTGCTGTCCAGCATCTCTTGAAGGATGTCCATATGCCGGACTGCCAGGCCCTCCTGATGGAAGAACAACGCGACAAATTGATTTTCATGCGGACTGAATACGATGACCGAACGATGACGCTGCGCGATTTCCTCCAGAATGTTGCTGACCGAAAACATGATCAATTGCCTGTTTTCCTCGCTGAAACGCTCTACCGCTTCCTCGTAGTCGTCGATTGTCAGTGCCGCGGCAATTACGCTTCCTTCGGCATAATCGCTCAGCCCAAAAAACCGGAGCTTGCTCTCGAGCTCCTCCTCGCCCCGAAACATGCCCGATGCCAAACCGGCCAGGAAACGTTCTCGCAGAGCCGGCAAATTATCCTGCAACTGCTGCTTCAGCCGCTGCTCCCTTTCTTCCCTCGAACGCTCCCGCCGTACGGATTCCACCACCTCCAGCATCACCGTTTCCAGCTCGTCCACCTTGATCGGCTTCAAAATATAGCCATCTGCCTTTAAATTCAAGGCGGTCTTGGCGTAATGGAAGTCCTGCACCCCGCTAATAATGACAATGCGGACCGAACTGCCCGAGCTTCGCAAATAATCAGCCGCCTGCAGGCCGTCCAGCTCCGGCATGCGAATGTCGGTCACTACGATGTCGGGCTGCAGCCTTGTGCACAGATCCAGCAATTCAGGGCCATCGGCCGCTGTGGCCGCAACCTCAATGCCCAGCTTATCCCACTCCACGACATCCTTTAAACCTTCGCGCACATTGTATTCGTCGTCAGCAATAATCATTTTAAGCTTCATTGTGCGTGACTCCTCCTGTGTTCCGGCACAGAAACCGGACAATGACCGTTACGCCTTCTTTGCCTTCAGACTTGCGGAACTCGATTCCCGAATCGTCGCCGAACACTTGACGGATGCGCTGATTGACGTTGCTCAGACCGTAGGAACGACCGTTGTCCCCGCGCAGCATCGCATTCAACTGTTCCGCAGGCGCGCCGACTCCGTTGTCTCTGATTTCGATTTCAACCCACTCTCCCGACCGACGTGCGTGAATATAGACATGACCGACGCCCCGTTTCTTTTCTATGCCATGCACCAGACTGTTTTCCACAATCGGCTGCAGGGTCAGCTTGACAGCTGCATAACCGTAAACCTCCGGCTCAACCTCGATCGTAAAGGTCAGCTTCTCCTTGAATCTGATCTGCTGAATGGATAAGTAGCTTTCGACCTGCCGCAACTCATCCTCAATCGGAATAATATCCTGCCCCTTGCTCAGGCTGTAGCGAAAAAAATCCGACAGCGCCGTCACCATTTTACTAATATCCGGCACCTTATGTCTTAAAGCAATCCAGTTGATTGAATCGAGCGTATTGTACAAAAAGTGGGGATTGATTTGCGCCTGCAGCGCCTTTAGCTCCGCTTCTTTCTTGCGTACTTCGGAGACGTACAGCTCGTCGATCAGTTCCTTTATGCGGCGGATCATCTGATTGTATTGGCTGAACAGATACGTAAATTCGTCCTTGCGATGATATTGGATCTGGATATCGAAATTGCCGCTTCTGGCATACGCCATCACTTTGATGAATTTGCGAATTGGACTCGTAATATTTCCCGACAGCCACAGCGCGATCAGAAACGCGACCACCATGCAAGCGGCAAGCACGATGTACATCACTTGTCGAAACGCGACCAGCTTGCCATTCAAATCGCTGACGGGAGACAGAGATAGAATAGTCCAGCCAAGCGAATCGATGGACCGGGCGGATGCGAGCCACTCCTCTCCGTTCAGCACTGCCTCCCTCGGGCCAGCATCAAGGTGTAATTGTTGTTCCGCAAAAAAGGGAGGGCCAATGCCGACAATATCGCCGTTTGCCATTGCGGCATCGGAGGCGGCCACTACCCTGTAACGGTCGTCGACAATGGCGATCACGCTGTTGACAGAGGGCTTCATCTCGGCAATTATGGTAGTGAACTCGTCTATATTGGCCTGCACGGTCAGCAGACCGACGTAGGGTATCGTCGCATTGCGCAGGCCGAACAGCCGCTTGGCAAGCACGATGCTATGCTCCGTCATTCCTGGTATTTCGCCCGGGGAAAGCGCGACGATCGAATATTTCTGCTTGGGCGGCAAGTCGTAATACCAGTCCTCACGCTCCACTTGACTGATGGGCGACACGTATTGCGAAAAATTGTATTGCGCATATTCGGGACGATCGAGCATGTACAGACGCAATGTAAACTCTCGGCTCTGATCTCCCGGCAAATCGTAGCTGCCCACAAGCTTGTTTAGACTGGCAAGCTCATTCACAATACCGACCTGTTCAAGCGGGCGATCGGCGGACAGCAGCTCCGTCATATCGGGATTTAGATAAATGGAACCCGCGATTTGCTCCATTTCTTCGAATTTGTTCAGCAGCGCTCTCTCCGCCGAAACCAGGTTTTTCTGAAGCGTGGCCTCAATATTGTCCTTAATTGTACGGATCGATTCGTTGTAGATCGTGACGGAAATGACCGAGGTCGGCAATATGACCAAAAATAAAAAATAAAGCAAGAGCCGAAATTTCAGGCTGACGTTATAGAAAAGCAGATAAGGCGCAATTTTGCGTAACACGTTTATCAACCCCACTTCAAGATGAGCGCTAAACTTGCTCACATTATAAAGGAGCCCTGTCCGTATGAAAACCCATTATTGTCATAATATTCTGAAAGGCCTCTTCGTATCGTTCGTCATTTTGACGATCGCGGGCTGTGCAAGCGGTAATCGAGCCTCGTTCGATTCTGGCTTGGAGTCGTCTGAACCCGTCGCGAAAAAGCTGACGATAACCGTGCAGGAGAATGCTCATTCCAATACGCTGCGAAGCATGATCGGCGAATACGAGCGAACGCATCCGGACGTCAAGGTCGAAATCGTCCGACTGCCATCGGATCGATATGAAGAACTGCTCCATATGATGATGACCTCCGGCGAGGGACCGGATCTGTTCCACGCTTCGACCAGGTGGATCGCAACCTACCTGTATAAAAATTGGCTGCTTGATCTTTCGGATTGGGTGGAGCCGGACCTGCTTGCCGAATATCCCGGATGGGCGGTCGACTACACGCGAACGAACAGCCGCTTCTATGCGATTCCTTCGGAGCTGACCACGCTTCGGCTCGTCTATAATAAAGAACTGTTTCGGCATGCCGGACTCAATCCGGAGGCTCCGCCCGAAACCTTGTCGGAGCTGCGCGACTATGCGATCCGAATCTCGCAGGCCGGTCAGGGTTATCGCATCTATGGCTTTGCCCTTCCCGCCGGAGAGAACGAGACGCTCCATCAAGCACTGGAGGCCGGCAGCACTCGCAGCGGCCATTACTACTACCGCTATGAGGACGGCGTATACGATTTCTCCGTCTATCTGCCCTGGTTCGAAGCCATTCTCGAAATGAAGCAAGAGGGGGGCGTGTTTCCCGGCGAAACCTCGCTTTCCATGGATACAGCTCTGACGCAATTTGCGGAAGGTTATATCGGCATGATGTACATGACGAGCCGCGACTTTTTTGCGTTGACACAAAGCATGGAGGACCATTCCTCGCTTGGCGTCGCCCTGCCTCCTGTCTATAGCGAAGCTGCGAAAGACAACGGCGCCCTGATGCTCACGCTGCAAGCCCCGCTTGCCGTCCATAACCATACCGAATACAGGACGGAGGCGGTCGATCTCTGGAAGACGCTGCATGCCGAAGCTTTCCAGGATCAGCTATTCCGGGAAGGTCTGTCGATTCCCGTTCGGCGAATGTCCGTCACGAACGCCGGAACGGATCGTGCGTTAAGCGCCTTTCAGCCAGTCGGCCAGGAATCTCCTTACCCTCAAGAGCCCAAGTTCATTTTAGAGAATCGCTCTGTCGATATGTTCGCGAATCTAAGCGATTCGCTTCGCATGAGCGCTTACCGGGACATCCTGCTGGGCGTCACAGCCCCCGAGGAAGCACTGGACAGCTTGTCCGGGCAATACAATCGTTCGCTCGAAAATGCCATCTATCGCGGCCTTATCAATATGGAGCATTATATCTATCCCGAATTCGATCCTCTCCGGCCTATTAACGAAATCAAATAGAATTTTAAAGATTGCTGTAGATTATTTTATTCAGCCTCTTGAAAGCGGTCTCTATAATGAAAGCGAACAACAATTACAGCTAACGGGGGTATGAACGGGAATGAAAATGAAGAAACGCTTTACCAATCTGCTGGCGCTGGCGGTCGGCGCGGCGCTTATCCTTACCGGTTGTTCCGGCAAGGGCAACGGCAACACGCCGGCTGCCAGCAATCCGCCCTCCGGCAACACACCGGAAGCAACCGCAGAGGCAACGCCGACGCCACTTCCTCCGGTTGAACTGAGTATCTACTACCCAGGCGACGAACAAAAGGATGCGGCTCTGGTCGAAACGCGGCTGAATGCGCTGCTGAAAGACAAGATCAACGCTACAGTCAAAATCAACGCCGTAAGCTGGGGAGATTGGACACAGAAAATTAACCTGATGGTTTCAGGCGGAGAACCGTTCGACCTGATGTTTTCGGCAAGCTGGGATCGCTTCGGCAGCAATGTGGCCAAGGGCGCTTTCCTGCCTCTCAACGATTTGATCGACGAATATGCGGTCGAGCTGAAGAAAGGCATGCGCTCTGAATATTTCAATGCGACCTCGGTTGACGGTAAAATCTATGCGGTGCCCGTCCAGAAGGAGCTTGCGCAGCAATTCGGACTGGTTCTGAGTAAACCTCTTGTTGAAAAGTATCAATTCGATTTGAGCGCCATCAACAAGCTGGAGGATATTGAGCCTTGGCTCCAAACGATCAAGGACAATGAGCCCGATGTCGTTCCGCTGTGGGCCAGCCGCACTCTCTCTGGACTTCAACCGTTCGAGGCTGTCGGAAGCAGCGCAATTCCTGGCTCCATCTACAGAGGCGGAGAACCAGCGGTATTCAACAAATTCGAATCTCCCGAAACGCTTGAGCTGCTCACGATGCTCCGCGACTGGAATTTAAAAGGTTTCTTCCAGGATGATCCCGCTACGCAAAAAGACGCAACGGCTCACAACAAGAGCGGCCGCGTGTTCGCTCAACAGCTGCAGCTGAAGCCGGGCAAGGATGTCGAGTTTAGCGTCCAGCAAGGCCATGAGTTTGTACAATTGGAGCTTACGGATGCCTATACGACGAGCGGAGACATTACAGGCGCTCTGACCGCCATTTCCCGCACATCAAAAAATCCTGAACGCGCCATGATGCTGCTCAATTTACTCCATACGGATACCGAAATTTTGAACACGCTCGTGTTCGGCGTCGAGGGCACGCATTTCGTTCGCAACGGCAATATAATCAGCAAGCCGGACGGACTTGAAGAAAGCGGTTATGTACCGGGCATCAACTGGATGTTCGGCAATCAATTCCTGAATTACTTGTGGGACAATGAAGATCCGCTCAAATGGGAGAAGTTCCGTGAATTCAATGAAAGCGCGACACCTTCGGTATTGCTCGGGTTCAGCTACAATCCCGAGCCGGTTACGAACGAAGAGGCCGCGATCAGCAATTTATTCGATCAGTATATCGACGCCCTGTTTACCGGTGTCGGCGATCCCGCAAAGCTGCTGGAGGAATTCAACGATAAAATGAGGAAAGCCGGTATGAACAAAATTCTTGAAGAAAAGCAAAAGCAGGTCAACGAATTCCTGAATCGATAGCAGGCGTCGCCACTACCGCAAGCGGACCGGGTTCCATGCAGATCAGGGACCCGGTCCTTTTATAGAAAAGGAGAGCATACGATGTCCATCATGAGCGCCGTACAACGTCAATACAAGCGAACAATCAAATATCGCGTCCTGTTTCTTATGCTGCTGCCGGCAACCGGCGTCCTGATCTTCAACAATTATATTCCGATGGCGGGCGTCATCGTCGCCTTCAAAACCTATACCTTTGACGGCGGTATATACGGAAGTCCCTGGGCCGGCTTCAACAACTTCAAGTTTCTGTTCCAGACCGAGGAAGCCTGGATCGCTACGCGCAATACCGTTCTGTACAACGGAGCTTTTATTATCATTAATACATTCGCAGCCATTGTGCTGGCCATTGCACTTAACGAGCTGCGGAATCGCCGGCTGGCAAAGTTTTATCAGAGCAGTCTGCTTTTCCCTTACTTCCTTTCCTTTGTCGCGGTCAGTTATCTGGCTTACGCCTTTCTCGGCGGAGGAACGGGCTTTATCAATAAATCCATTTTGGAGCCGCTCGGCCTCTCCCCCATTTCCTGGTACAGCGAGCCCGCGCATTGGATCTATATTTTGCCCATCGTCAATCTGTGGAAGGGCGTTGGATATACGATGATCGTTTATCTAGCCTCGATTGTCGCCATTGACCCGGAGTATTACGAGGCCGCTCTCATAGACGGCGCATCCAAGCGGCAGCAAATTATGAAAATTACCATTCCGCTTATGATGCCGGTTATCATTATTATGATTATTCTCCAAATCGGGCGCATCTTCAACGCCGACTTCGGTTTGTTTTATCAGGTTCCGCTGAACAGCGGGCCGCTATATCCGACAACCAACGTTATCGACACCTTTGTATACCGATCCTTCCTGCTTAACGGCAACGTCGGCATGTCCGCAGCAGCCGGTTTTTACCAAGCGATGATCGGGCTAGTCATCGTCTATCTGACCAACTATACCGTACGCAAGATCAGCAAAGAAAACGCATTATTCTGAGGAGAGATCGCATTCATGATCAATCGCATTTCCTGGAGTTCGAATCTGCTGTTAAACCTTCTATTTGTAATCGCCACGCTGGCCTGCCTGTTCCCGGTTCTGATTGTCGTTTCGGTGTCGCTGACGGATGAGAACGCTATTATCCGCAGCGGCTACCGTATTATTCCGGAGCAGTTTTCATGGTATGCCTATGAATTTCTGTTTAAGGATTACGCCAAAATTGTTCGCGGCTACACCGTGTCCATTGTCGTCACCCTCCTCGGAACCTTTATCAGTCTGTTGCTGACCTCCCTGTTTGCATATCCGATATCGCGTCGCGACATGCCGTTTCGGAATCCCATTTCCTTTTTCGTTTTTTTCACCATGCTGTTCAACGGCGGTCTTGTGCCGTGGTATCTCACTTATTCTGCAGCAGGACTTAAAAACACGCTTGCAGCTCTAATTATTCCGTTGCTGATCGTTCCATTTAACATCATCATTATGCGAATTTTCTTTACGAACACCATCCCCGACTCGCTTGTCGAATCTGCGAAGATCGACGGCGCCGGCGAATTTCGCATCTATGCACGGATCATTTTGCCGCTGTCGCTCCCGGTCATGGCCACGATTGGCTTGTTTCAAACGTTGAACTATTGGAACGATTGGTTCAACAGCATGGTGTTCATCAGCAACAACGATCTGGTCAGCCTGCAATATTTGATGTACAAGGTCATTAATCAAATTCAGTATTTGACCTCCGGCATGGTGGATGCCAATATCGCCGGGCAAGAGCTTGCCAAAATCCCTACGGAAACCGTCCGCATGGCGATGGCCATTGTCGGAATCGGACCAATCGTCTTCGTCTACCCATTCGTGCAGAAGTACTTTGTCAAAGGTCTTACGATCGGCGCGGTTAAAGGATGACCATCCTCATAACTTAGGTAGAAGGAGGAAAAGACACAAGGTGGGATCTTTCGAAGCACGCAAGCATGAGCTTATGCAGCAAAATCCGGAAAGAACAATATCGAACCAACAAATTGACGAATATTGGAACAGCGTTCTGCGGAAGCAGGCCCACGTTCCTTTGCTGGTGTTAAGAGAAACTCAGAATTCGCCGTATTCGACCGTTCGTGTCGACAAATTAACCTTTCAAGGGTTCGACGAGACGCTCGTCCACTGCTGGCTGCTGCTTCCTCGTCGGGAACTGGACGTGAATCCGTTACCGTGTGTTATTGTGTATCAAGGCTACATGGGGGATCGCGGACTGCCCGACCGTTATGCCGCTTGGCTGCTTCGCGGCTTCTCCGTTCTGGCCGTTGACGCCCGAGGACAAGCCGGCCAAACGGGCAGCTGCCTTTCCCTTAGCGAGGGCTGGGTAAAAGGCTGGGTTACGCAAGGCATCCGCCATATTGACGGAAGCTACTATAAGGCGATCGCCCTGGACGCCGTGCGAGCCGTCGACGCTGCGGCGGCACAGCCGGAGATCGACATGTCGCGTCTGGCGGCGGTTGGCGGCAGCCAAGGCGGCGGTCTGGCTCTGCTGGCTGCGGCTTTGCATCCACAGCTAGGAGTCTGCGTCGCAGATATCCCGAATATGTGCCATCTCGAATACGGACTCATGCATTCCACAGGCTCTCTGAGCGAAATAGCCGCTTATTTAAAGCGATATCCCGATCGTCTTCCGGCCGTCCGCCAAACGTTGGTCCATGTCGATTTGCTCAATCTGGTTCATCGCATCTCTATCCCCGTCATGATCTCTGTCGGCTGGAAAGACACGATTTGTCCACCCGAAACGATCTATGCGGTCTATAATCGGCTTGACGCTCCCAAACAATTGATCGACTATCCGTTCTCGGGACATGAGGTCAGCGAATATCAGCATTCGCTGGGCATGGATTTTGTGACCGCGAATTTTCGCAACCAGGCAAAAACGCCTTCGGCGTCCTCCGGACGCTGAACACTAATAAAGAGCAGCAAGACTATCCCCGGGAAGGGGACAGCCTTGCTGCTCTTATTGAAATTGCTCTTCCTTAAGATTTAGGCGCAAGCGTATGGATCGGGTGACCCATAGCCAGCTCCGCCGTATCCATCGTAATTTCGCCTAACGTCGGGTGAGCGTGGATCGTAAGCGCGATATCCTCGATTGTCGCGCCCATCTCGATCGCAAGCCCGAGCTCTGCGATCATGTTGGAAGCTTCGACGCCCGCGATTTGCGCGCCGAGCACCAGACCCGTATCCGCATCGTGAACGAGCTTCATGAAGCCGTCCGCTCCGCCCAGCGTCACCGCGCGGCCGTTGCCGCCGAACGGGAACTTGCTGGATTTCGCGTTGTGTCCCTTCTCCTTTGCTTCCTTCTCCGTATAGCCGACGCTTGCGCATTCGGGGTCGGAGAACGCGACGGCCGGAATGCACTTGTAGTCGACCTTCGAAGGCAAGCCCGCGATCGCTTCCGCGGCCACTTTCGCTTCGTAGGAAGCTTTGTGCGCCAGCGCCGCGCCCGGCACGATGTCGCCGATCGCATAGATGTGCGGGATGCTCGTGCGGCATTGGTCGTCGACTTCGATCAGGCCGCGCTCGCCGACCTTCACGCCGATCAGATCGAGCCCGAGCTCTCCGTCCGTGTTAGGACGGCGTCCTACGGTCACGAGCAAGTAGTCGGCCGTTACCGTCTTCTGCTCTCCGCCGACTTCGTACGTCACCGTGACGTCCTTGTCGGATTGCTCCGCGCCTTTGGCCAGCGCGCCGTTGACGATCTCGACGCCGGACTTCTTCAGCTTCTTGACAACCAGCTGGCTCATGTCCTTGTCGAAGCCCGGAAGAATCGTGTCCGCGCCCTCGAGCACGGTCACCTTCGTGCCGAACTTCGCGTACATCTGGCCGAGCTCGATGCCGATGTAGCCGCCGCCGATAACGACAAGGCTCTTCGGCAGCTCAGGCAGGGACAGCGCTTCTGTCGAAGACAGAATGCGTCCGCCGAACGGGAACGGCTTCAGCTCGATCGGGCGGGAGCCCGTCGCGATGATGCAGTTTTTGAAACGGTAGCGCGGCGCTTCCTGATCGTTGAACAGACGGGCTTCGTTCTCGTTGATGAACATAACCTCGCCTTGGAACATTTGCACCTTGTTCGCCTTCAGCAGCATTTCCACGCCGCTCGTCATTTTGTTGACGACGGAGTTTTTGTAATCTTGCACTTTGCCGAAGTCGACGTTGATGTTATCTGCAGACAGACCGTAGTCCGCCGCATGCTGCATCGCTTCGTAGTGGTGCGCCGAGTTGATCAGCGCCTTGGACGGGATACAGCCGACGTTCAAGCAGACGCCGCCGAACTTGCCTTTGTCTGCGATGATGACCTTCTGTCCCAATTGAGCGGCGCGGATAGCCGCGACGTATCCGCCGGGGCCCGCACCGATAACGAGCAAATCAATGTCTAGGGAAGCATCTCCTACGACCATGAATTACACCTCCATGACAAGCAGTTCCGGATCGTTGAGCAACTGCTTAATGTAGTTTAGGAAACTTTGCGCCGTTGCGCCGTCGACGATACGGTGATCGAAGCTGAGCGACAGAGCCATGACCGGAGCGGCGACGATCTCGCCGTTCTTGACGACGGCTTTCTCCGAAATGCGGCCCGCGCCCAATATGGCGACTTCCGGGAAGTTGATGACCGGCGTGAAGAACATGCCGCCTACGGAGCCGATATTCGTGATCGAAATCGTGCCGCCCTTCATCTCGTTCGGGGCAAGCTTGCCATCCCGGCCGCGCGTAGCCAGATCGCGGATTTCGTTCGCGATCGTCCAAATGTTCTTCCGATCGGCTTCCGCGACGACGGGCACGAGCAAGCCGTTGTCCGTGTCGGTGGCAATGCCGACGTTGTAGTACTTCTTGTACACGATCTCGTTAGCCTCTTCGTCGATCATCGCGTTCAAGGCCGGGAACTCGCGGCATGCGGCGACGAGCGCCTTGACAATAAACGGCAAATATGTCAGCTTGACACCCTTCTTCTCCGCTACCGGCTTCGCTTTGGCGCGAAGAGCCACGAGAGCGGATACGTCGATCTCGTCCATCAGCGTCACGTGAGGAGCCGTATAAACCGACTTGACCATCGCATTGGCGATCGCCTTGCGGATGCCCTTGAACGGTACGCGCTCTTCGACGCCCGGTCCGCTGACGGCGGCGGCCGCTTTCGGAGCCGCAGCAGCCGCGGGAGCTTCCGCAGCAGGTACGGCAGCTGCCGCTTTCGGAGCGCCGCCGGAAGCGTAAGCAAGCACGTCGTCGCGGGTAATGCGGCCGTTCTTGCCGCTTCCCGATACTTCGGCGATCGCTACGCCCTTCTCGCGAGCCAGCTTGCGCACGCTAGGCGTCGCCAGCACGAGCGCGTTCGACGCAGGCTGGGCAGCAGCCGCGGGAGCGGCTTCCGTTGCCGGCTGCTGCGCAGGCTGACCCTTCGTATCCGCGCCGCCGGTCGCGCTGTTGTCGCCGGCCGGCTGGGCGTCGCTGTCCGCCGCTGGAGCTTGCTCCGGAACGTCGCCTTCCGCTTCGATGACGGCGACAAGCTCGCCGATATGCATGACTTGTCCGTCTTTGGCCAGCACTTCGAGCACTTTGCCGTTAACCGGACACGGCACTTCCACGACCGCTTTGTCGTTCTGAACTTCCATAATAATATCTTCGTCCGTTACCGTCTGTCCCGGCGCGATGAGCACTTTGACGATTTCGCCTTCGTGCATCCCTTCGCCGAGTTCCGGGAACCGATATTCGAATCTCGTCACCTGGAACCCTCCTCGTCTCCGATTAGAACTGCAGCACTTGATTGGCGGTTTTCACGATGCGCGCCGGAGTCGGCAGCCACACGTCTTCGATCTGCGCGAACGGATATACCGTATCCGGTCCCGCGACGCGAAGCACCGGAGCTTCCAGGTGCAAAATCGCTTTTTCGTTGATTTGGGCGACAATTTCCGCCGCCGCTCCGGAAGTTTTCTGAGCTTCCTGAACGACGATGGCGCGGTTCGTCTTCTGGATCGAAGCGACGATCGTGTCGATGTCGAGCGGCAGCAGCGTGCGCAGGTCGATGACTTCCGCGGATACGCCGCTCTTCTCCAGCTCTTCCGCGGCCTTGACTGCCGTGTGAACCATCAAGCCGTAAGCGATGATCGTAATGTCTTTACCCTCGCGAACGATGTTCGCTTTGCCGATCGGCACCGTATATTCGCCTTCCGGCACTTCGGCGCGGAACGCGCGGTACAAGTTAAGATGCTCCATGAAAAAGACCGGATCGTTGTCGCGAATCGCCGAGATGAGCAGGCCCTTCGCATCGTATGGGTTGGAAGGCACGATGACCTTGATGCCCGGAGTCTGGATCGCGAGGCCTTCGAGCGAATCCGTGTGCAGCTCGGCCGCTTTGACGCCGCCGCCGAACGGCGTGCGGAAGACGATCGGCGAGTGGTAGCGTCCGCCCGAGCGGTAACGCATGCGCGCGGCTTGAACGAACATCTGGTCCAGCGCCTCATAGATGAAGCCTACGAATTGAATTTCCGCAATCGGACGGAAGCCTTGTATTCCGAGACCGACCGCGAGTCCGCCGATCGCGGACTCGGCCAGCGGAGTATCGAATACGCGCTGTTCGCCGAATTCCTTCTGCAGCCCTTCCGTCGCGCGGAATACGCCGCCGACGTGGCCGACGTCTTCCCCGAAAACAAGCACGCTCGGATCGCGCGCGAGCTCTACCCGCATCGCGTCGCGGATCGCGTCAATCATTGTCATTTGCGCCATGCTGTTTACTCCCCCGTCATTAAGTTAACGGCCGGCTGAGGCCGTTCAAAGTAGTTGCGATGATTTATTGGAAATCCGCCTTCTGCTCTTCGAGATGCGGCGGAGTTTGTTCGAACATCGAGTCGATCAGGCCGGCTACCGTCATTTTCTCGGTTTGCTCCGCCTTCTTGATATGCTCGTTCACGGCGGCTTTCGCTTCTTCCTTCACGCGGGCCGTGTCTTCTTCCGTCCACAGTCCTTTCTTGGCCAGAAACTTGCCGAAGCGGACGATCGGGTCCTTCTCGTTCCATTCCTGCTCTTCTTCCTTCGTGCGGTACTTCGTCGCATCGTCCGCCATCGAGTGAGGACGGAAACGGTAAGTCAGGCCTTCGATCAGCGTCGCGCCTCCTCCGTTGCGACCGATTTCAGCTGCCTCTTGCACGGCGGAGATGACGGCCAGCACGTCCATTCCGTCGACTTGAACGCCGCGGATGCCGGCGGCCAGCGCTTTGTGCGCGATCGATTGCGCGCCCGTCTGCTTCGCGTACGGAGTCGTGATCGCATAGCCGTTGTTTTGCACGAAATAGATAACCGGCAGCTTAAAGGAGCCGGCGAAGTTCAAACCTTCGTAGAAATCGCCTTCGGAGGAGCCGCCGTCGCCGGTGTACGTAATCGCGACGCGTTTCTCGCCCTTCAGCTTGAAGCCCATCCCGATTCCCGTCGCGTGCAGAATCTGAGCGCCGATAATGATCTGCGGCATCAGAACGTTTACGCCTTCCGGAATTTGGCCGCCGTGCTGGTGGCCGCGGGAATACAGGAACGCTTGATAGAGAGGCAATCCGTGCCATACGAGCTGCGGCATGTCGCGGTAGCCCGGGCAGACGAAATCTTCCTTCGTAAGCGCGTATTCGCTGCCGACCATCGTCGCTTCCTGTCCGGATACCGGAGCGTAGAAGCCCAGGCGCCCTTGACGGCCCAGGTTGACGGCGCGATCGTCCCACGTGCGCGTAAACACCATGCGATACATGACTTCTTTTAATTGATCGTCGGACAGTTGCGGCATGTACTCCGGATTAATGACTTCGCCTTCCAGAGACAATACCTGAAGCGGCTTGACATCTTCCGACTTGACTACGTGCGGTTGAACGCCGGATTTGACCTCCGGAGCTTCCGTGGATACTTTGCTCATTGGGTTCACCTCATCTTTGATTGTGGAAGAGGGCTTTCTGTTATAGAATTATTATATCCCTGTTTAAGTGAATTGGTCAAAGAAAAACTCGTAAAAACCTTATTTTATAAAGCTTTTCTCCTATTCATGTTTATATAACAGGATAATTAATCTTGTAATACAAGGTAGTACAATTTGCTGATCATACCCTCAATTGGTTTACCCATGCCCGCTTAATCCCATACCTGCCAAGGAGGCTTCCCGATGAGCGACAACCCTTTGTTCAAGAGAACGATTCACAAGCATGACGTACTCAGCCGATTGCTGCCGGAAGGCAGCCGTTCGATCCGGGTCTATCTGCCCCCCGGCTATCAGCCCTGGATGAGCTATCCTGTCGTCTATTGTCAGGACGGAGAAGAATTTTTCAACTTCGGCCGGATCGCGACCCATGCCCAAAGACTGATTCTGGAAGAGGACTGGGACCCGTTCATCGTCGTAGGAGTCGACGTGAACGTCAAAGTCCGCACCTCGGAATATGCACCGGACGGGGAACGCTACATGGCTTATACCCGTTTTTTCGCGGAGGAACTCATTCCGTGGGTAGAATCCCAGTACCCCGTGCGGGATGTGCCCGAGCAGCGGCTGCTTGCCGGAGATTCCCTCGGAGGCGCCGTGTCGGTGTCTCTCGCGCTCGCCTATCCCGAACTGTTCAGCAAGATTCTGTCGCTCTCGGGCGCATTCTATGACGTCTATATGGAGCAAATTCGCAGCGCTCCCTCTTTGGAGCGACTCAGCGTTTGGATGATCGTCGGGCTGCAGGAGACGGAATTCGCCACGGATCGCGGAACGTTCGATTTCGTCGAGTTGAATCGCCATGCGGAGAAATTGTTGAAGGAAAAAGGAGCCCGAGTCCTCTACTCGGAAAAAGACGGGGAGCACAAATGGGGGTTCTGGCAGCGCGAGCTGCCCGAGGCTCTGTCCGCGTTCCTCGGACCGGAGCCTCGTCCGCTCGGTTGACTCAGCGCTGCGGGAGCTTGTCGCGTATGCGCGCCAGGAGCTTCTCGCAGCCTTCGTTCACCATCTCGTACACTTCGTCGAAGTTGCCCGTGTAGTACGGATCGGGCACATCGTCCATCCCTCTCTCCGGGAGCAGGGACAAGAAGCGGATAATTTCGGCGCGGGGCGAAACTCCGAGCCTCGCCCGAATATCCTGCTCGTTCTTCGTATCCATCGCCACGATCAGATCGAAGTCGCCGCCGTCCTGGACGGAGATCTGGCGGGCTTTCATTCCCTCGTAAGAAATGCGGTAGCGGTCGAGCAAATCCCGCGTCCCTTCATGGGGCGGACGGCCGATATGCCAGTCGCCGGTGCCGGCCGAATCGACCGTCACTTCCCCGTTCAACCCCTCCTTGTCGATCCGATGGCGCATGACCGCCTCCGCCATCGGAGAACGGCAAATATTGCCCAGACATACGAACAGCACGGAATAACTCATGACGGACCTCCCGACGCTGCGCGCAGCGAACGGCGCGGCAGCTTCCATTTATAATGTACGGACAGCATTCGGAACGCGACGACGAGCAGGAACAAGACGAACAGGAACCACGGGGCCTGCAGCTTCGATGCGCCGATGACGAAGCCCGCGGCCAGCGCCCATACCGCATAGATCTCGTCGCGAAGCACGAGCGGCTTCCTGCCGGCCATAATGTCCCGCACCATCCCGCCTCCGATTCCCGTCAGCATGCCGGCAACCATGACCGCGCTGATCGGCAGGTTCGCCTTGACCGCGTACAGCGCCCCCTGAATCGCGAAAGCCGACAAGCCGATCGCGTCGAAGAAAGCTTCGCTGCGCTTCCAGTGATGAATCCAGGAGATCGGCAGCAAGAACACGATCAGAATCGAGATGCCGGCCGTCTTGAGGAACAGCCCCTGGCTCCACAGCGTCGTCACCGGAACGCCGATCAGCAAGTTCCGGATGACCCCTCCTCCGAACGCGGTGACGAGGCCGAGCACGAACACGCCCAGAATGTCGTACTCTTCCTCCATTGCGACGATCGCGCCGCTGACCGCGAACGCGATCGTTCCGATCAAGCTGAAAATTTGAAACACATCGTCCAGTTCCAACTTTAACTCTCCTCCGCTAACCCCGCTTCAATGCGCGCCCGAGCCGTCGGGCGCTTCGTTACCCATTGTAGCGGGTAGGTCTGCAGTTCCGCAACGGTCTATGCTAAAATGAATGAATAATGTCGAAACCATCATTGCTGGAGGAACTTGCTCATGTCCCGTTCCGATACCGAACGAGCTATTATATTCGCCGGCGGCCGCCTCGGCGGCTGGGCGCTGGAATTGCCCGCTCCGGGCGATTATCTGATCGGCGCCGACCGCGGCGCCGAGTTTCTTGTCCGCCACGGACTCAAGCCCGATCTCGCGCTTGGGGACTTCGATTCCGTTACCGAAGACGAAAAGCGGCTTATCTCCCGCGAGGCCAAGCTGCTGCTGGCCTGCGACGCCTTCGACAAAGATTGGACCGATACCGAGCTCGCCCTTCGCGAAGCGCTGGACCGCGGCTTCAAGCGGATCGTCGCCGTCGGCGCGCTGGGCACGCGGTTCGATCACGGCCTCGGCAACGTGCACCTTCTTCGCCAGGCGCATGAGCGGGGAGCATCGCTGACGCTCATCGACGAGCACAACGAAATCCGGCTTTGCGCCGATCGTCTTCTCCTGGAGGCCGACTCGCGGTTTCCCTACGTCTCGCTGCTGCCTCTGTCCCTGGAAGTGACCGGAGTCACGCTGAGCGGCTTTCGCTATCCGCTGCAGGCCGCCGCCCTCAAGCTGGGCTGGTCGCTCGGCATCAGCAACGTGCTGGAGGCGGAGATCGGCACCGTCGACATTTCGAGCGGATTGCTGCTCGTCATTCGCAGCCGGGATTAAACGGACACGGTCATCCCGGTAAGCGCAAGCGACACGTTGGCCGGCAGTCCGTAATCCGCGCGGACGTCGACGTCGTGGGACAGATGCGTGAAGAGGACGCGCCCCGGCTTCGTCTCGGCCGCGAGCTCAACTCCTTCTCTCATATCGTACACCGACCGGGTTTCGACCGGATAATTTTCTTCGACGAAGCTGGTTCCGAGAACGAGCAGGCTCAGACCGCGAAGAGGCGCCTTCTGCTCCGGCTCCAGATGGATCGAGTCCGAGCAGTACGCCCAGGCTCGCCTGTTCTTCTTGCTCTCGAAGCGGTAAGCGTACGCATAGCCGTTCTTGCCGTGGTTCACCCTCCAGGGCGTAATCCGCCACTCCCCGTAGTCCATCCCCCCGTCGTTGGCCAGCATCGACAATTGGCCTCCGATCCAAGGGAAACGACTGACGATTTCCCGAAGCACTTCCTCGGGCGCATACAGCCTCCCCTTCTCTTCTCTCCATCTGCAAGCGTCCGCCCACTCCGTCAAGCCGCCGATATGGTCGAAATGGGCATGGGTAATCAGCGCCTGCGCGATGCCGCGTCGGCAGATCGCCTCCATCTGCCTTCTCCAATCCGGACCGCAATCGAGCAGCAGCGGAAGTTCGCCCTCCGTCTCCAGCAGGATCGACGAACGATAACGGCGGTTCAGGCCGCCGCTCCTCGCTTCCCCGCACACCTCGCAGTCGCAATATACCCTCGGCGTTCCCATCGAATCGCCCGTTCCCAGAAACGTGACTTGCATTTTCGCATCCCCTAATTTCCGTATATGATATCCAACCGGTTTACCTGTATCGTTTTCTGTCCGACACGTTCGAAAGAAGAAAAATCGCCATGCTCCCCAGGCTCGCGATCGAACGCGATGACTGGCTCGAGGGCGGTAAGCCGATCTCCCTGCCGACGATGGACGGTCGGCTATTTCTTCAATGGAACCGACTATATCGGCGTGCTGAATCTGCAGAAGCTAAAAGAAAGCGGTATCTGGACCATACAAAGCTCCGGATACCGCTTACGATCGAATATGGAGACCAGCCCATCGTCACCTTCGTCCTGCGCAAAATCTCGACGAACCGAAAATGAAGCGCATGCTGGAGCAGGAAATCGAGAGCACCGTAAGATCCACCTACGACTCGGGTAAGGACATTGGCGCCGACGTCCTGAATCTGGGCTACCCAATCTTCAGATACCATCATGCGGATTGGAAAACCTACTTGCGCGGCGACGGATTCCAGTCCTCCACGCTCGGAGCGGTCCGCGTTCGCGCGATGATCATGCATTCCGGCAAGTACAAGGGACGGATCGCCACCTATAGAGGGAGCAGCGGCACCTCGTCGCGAGCTTCCAGCTCGCGGATCATCTCTTCCCATTCCTTCGGCTTGTTCGGCAGCGCCGAATAGTACTGCCGGAGGAAGCGGACGATCAGTTCGGCAGGCAGCGATCCGCGCGTCTCGTCGGCCGGGAAGAAGCCAAGGTCGAGCTCTGCGACCGCCTTGCCTTCGTGATCCCAAGACGGATGCACATACGAGAGATCCAGCTTCTTATAGCCGATATGGGACAGTACCTCGCGTCTTACGGCCGGGTGCATCGGAAGCACGTTGCCGAATTTCAGCGAGGACACGGCATGCGGACGGTAGATTTCGGCGAACATGCCGATCGACTCCGTGCCGCTCAGACGCTGCAGCCTTTCGAGGTCGCGGGATCGCTCCACGTACAGGAAGCGGCCGATGCCCAGCCCCATTGCCCCGATAATCGTAAAATCGGTCATCGCCACCCGCATCTCCGGGTAGTAGCGATATTCCGTCGCTCCGACGACGGCGTCGTTATGAACCGCGACATAAACGTGAATGTCCGGATCTTCGAGCGCTTCTTGCCACAACTCGAACGCGAGCACTTCCTCCGGAGGGAAGATCGTGCTCATCAGGCGGTGCATCTCCGCAAATCTTGGATCCTCGATCGAACGAACGCGAATATATTCCATATCATCTCTCCGTCTTAAAGGGATTTCGCCATTCCATTAACGCCGCATAATTCAATGATGGTTCGTCTTCCAAGTATTCGGCGGCGACTCCGATCGGCAGCCTTCCGCAACGCAGCATGAACGTGATGACCGGATCGTGCAGTTCCCCTTCGCATACCTTCCGAACATACTCTTCGGGCCCGAGCTTGTCGGAATGGGCCTTGTAACCGGGCATGCGCCCTCCTCCGAGCAGCCTGCGGCAGCCCAGATGAACGACCGTCTCGTACATCGACTGCATCAGCCATTTGCCCAACCCCAATTTACGATATTGCGGATCGACGCAGAGATCGACGACATAGACCGTGTCTCCGTCCGGTTCGTGATTGCGTATGTAGCCGTCGTCCGTCATCGAAGCCCAGTCGTGCGGCCCGTCGCGGGGAACCGTTACCCGCAAAGCCGTCATCGAACCAACAATCTTCCCTTCCGTTTCCGCGCACAGCGCCCCTTCGGGAAAACGGACTACGTGCTCGGTCAGCTGCTCTTCGTTCCACCACAGCTCGGACGGAAAAGGCGGCGGAAAACACCTCGCCTGCAAGGCGACCAGACTCGCGAAGTCCCCCCTTCCATAGTTGCGGATCGTCAGCGGCAGCATACGGCGTTCGTCGGGCACTTTCATCTGTTTCAGCACGTTCTCACCCCCTGCTGCCGTTTCGGGCTTGGGAGCTCAGGGCTGTCCCATAAGTAATTTTGAATAGATAGACCCGTCGCAATGTAATTTCAGGACCGTATGAGGCAGTCTCCAGGAGATAGATGCCCTTCTTTTTTCATCGATAATCTTGTACGCCCATCATATGGGACAGCCCCTTCCCTTGCCCACTTCCTATAGTAAAGGAATCCGGCAATTCGGAGCAAGCCATTTTCAGGTTAGCGCTTACGGTTCGGGGAGTACAGGCAGAATTGAGCAAGACATGAGAAATTTCTCATGTTTTTCTAAGAATGCGATTCAAACCGTTCTTATGCCCGTTTTTTCCCTCTCCTTGGAAAACCTTAGGGAAACCAGGCTCTGCTATACTCATTCTCGTGAGCTATGAATTTTTCGGATACATGGGAGGTATCGGCATGAGCTTAAAACAAACGTTCGTCCGCAAAGTCATCGGCATCAGCCTGTGCGCGGCCATCGGCTTCACGGGACTCGCGATCGTACAAGCCCCTCAGGCATCGGCCGCGACGAAAGCGGACAAAATCATATCCCTCGGACAAAAATATCTCGGCGTGAAATATCGGTTCGGAGCGCCGTCCGGCTCGACGTCCGCGTTCGACTGCTCGAGCTTCACGCAATATATTTACGGCAAATACGGCGTTAAGCTGCCGCGCGTATCCAGCGCCCAAGCCACAAAAGGAGTCAAAGTGGCGAAAGCCAATCTGAAGCGCGGAGATCTCGTCTTCTTCACCACGTCGCGCACCGGCAAGAAAATCGGCCACGTCGGCGTATACGTAGGGAACAACAAAATGCTGCACACTTACGGCAAGCCGGGAGTCACCTACTCGTCCCTTAACTCCAGCCATTGGAAGAAGACTTACGTGACAGCTCGCCGCGTTCTCTAGTCTCTCTCGCTATTTACCCTATATACGCAGGACGTAGAAGCAATGTTGCACCAAAACGCAATTGAGCAGCTGGGAATTTGTTGCAGTCCCCGGCTATAAACAAAGGCAGCGCCGCAGTCCATAATCGGACGAGGCGCTGCCTTTGTTTCGTTTAAATTTTGCGGGGAAGCTGGATCGAGATCGTCGTACCGCTGTTCGGCTTGCTGTATACTTCGACGCTTCCCTCGTGGACGTCGATGATTTTCTTGGCGATCGACAGGCCGAGGCCGCTGCCCCCCGTTGAACGGTGGCGAGCCTCGTCCACCCGGTAGAAACGCTGGAACATATTCGGAATCTCGCTCTCCGGAATGCCGAGGCCGTAATCGGTCACCTCCAGCTTGATGCCGCTCTTCTGGTTGCGGATCCGCACGTCGATCGGCTCTTTACTGTATTTCAGCGCGTTGTCGATAAGAATGAGCAGCAGCTGCCGGATCTTCTCCTTATCCCCCCGCATGTAGACGAAGTGGTGGTCCGAGTGCACGCGAATGTTCCGCTGGAACGTTTTGCCCAACACCTCGGACAGCTCCCGCACGACGCTGACGACGTCGAAACGCGACACGTTCAGCCAGTTGTCCTGCTCCGCTTCGGCGAGCGTCAGCATCGAGCGGATCAAGTTCTGCAGACGTTCCGTCTCCTTGGCGATCGCTTCGATCGCTTCGTCCCGAACCGCGGCGTTGTCCCTGCCCCAACGCTTCAGCATGTCGGCATAGCTGGAGATGACCGTAAGCGGCGTCTTCAGCTCGTGGGACGCGTCCGCCACGAAATGCTTCTGGCTCTCGATCGTCCGGTCCAGCCGGTCGATCATCTGATTGAACGCCCTCACCATCTGCTGCAGCTCGACCGATTCCTCCCGCCCGTTCAGCTTGACGCGGTACAGCTTGCCGCTCCGATCGATCTCCCGCATCGTCTGCACCATCTGGCCGATCGGCCCGGTCAGACGGGACGTGAACCAATACGTGCCGAAAATGGCGAACACCACCGCGCCGATGCTCGTAACGGTCAAGGCGCCGACCAGAATCTGCAAGTAGCTGTCCAGCACGGTTAATCTGCGGGCGGCTTCCAGCGTGCCGATCATCCGGCCCTGATCGAAAATCGGTTTCGACAAGAAGAGGACGCGCTGCCCGTTGATCTGCATCGTGTCCGAATAGTTGTACACCTGGTATTGCGAAGGAATCGAGAGCAGCTCTTCGTCCGTTCCGACCTTGTTGACGATCTGTTCGCCGACGACGATTCTCATCATCTCGTTGTAATTGTACAGATCGCTCAGCAGCTTTGGTTCATCGAGCCCCTGCATGCCTCGCTTGCGCAAGGACTCAATGACCAGGTCCGCCTTGTTCGTGAGAAGCTGAAGCTCCCCCCGGGTCGTTACCCGGATCACGAAGAAATAGACGAATATATTATACAGAATCAAAATAAAAATCAACCAGAAAACCGTGAATAAGGTAAATCTGGATCTGAGAGTCATGCATCCGGCTCCTTCAGCATGTAGCCGACTCCGCGCACCGTGTGCAGCAGCTTATGGCGGTAACCCTTGTCCATCTTCTGCCGCAAATAACGGATGTAGACGTCGACGACGTTCGTATCGCCGATATACTCGTAGCCCCATACGTCGGACAATATTTCGTCCCGCGTCTTCTCCTCGTTCTTGTTGCGGGCCAAGTACAGCAGCAGCTCGAACTCCCGCGGAGTCAGGTCGATCGAATGATCCTTCCGGTACACCTTGCGCGTCAGCAGCTCGATCGTCAAGTCGCCGATCTTGAGCACGTCCTCGCTCTCGCCTTCCCGCGAAGCCTTGAAAATGCGCAGCAGGTTCCGCACTCTGGCGAGCAGTTCCTCCATCGCGAACGGCTTTGTGATGTAGTCGTTCGCTCCGTGCTCGAAGCCGCTTACTTTGTCGGGAACCGTGTCCCTGGCCGTCAGCAGAATGACCGGAACGGCCGCGTCGTTCTGCCGCAGCCGACGCAGCACTTCGATGCCGTTCAGCTCGGGCAGCATGACGTCCAGCAGCACCAGATCCCACTCGCCGGACACGGCCATCTCCAGCCCCTTGCGCCCGTCCGCGGCCCTTCCGACGCCGTAGCCTTCGTGCTCCAGCTCCAGCTGCAGGATTCTCGCAATCGAATCTTCGTCTTCGATAATCAATATATTTTCATTTTTCATCGTCATCACCTCGTATTTATCCCACTCTATTGTACCACGACTGTCAAAGCGATGAAAAATCGGTCGATCTCGCGGCGCTTCAAGAGCGAAGATGTCGGAAACACGAGGCTTCAGTCTCGCCTAGGGTGGCCGTCAGGACTCGCGGCAGCGTCAGGTCTCGCCGAGAGAGTCCGTCAGGGACCCGCGGCAGCGTCAGGTCTCGCCGAGAGTAACCGTTAGGGACCCTCCGTAGCGTCAGGTTTCGCCGGGAGAGTCAGTTGTGCGGCCAGCGTCAGATCTCCTCGAGGGTGGCCGTCAGGGCGCGCAGCGCCCGTTCCATCGTCCGCCTCGTCCGCTCGTCCCGCGGAAAGCCCTCGCCCCTCCACAGCGCGTCCAGCATGACGGAGGAAGGCAGCTCGGGCAAATGCGCCGCGGGAGCTTCTGGAAACAGCGCCAGCCAGCCGGAGCGGTCGCGAAACGGCTGATCCCGGTTCGCGAGCCATACGCTGCGAATCGTTCGGCGTTCGGCTTGCCCGTACAATTCCGCGCAGGCCGCTTGCCTACGCGGCGACCATTTGGCCGGATAGCAATCGGCCACGAGCACGACGAGATCGGCTGCGCGGAGCACGAAATCCAACGTCGCGGGATGTTCCCACCGGCTGGAGACGTCCAGCAGCACGAGCGGCACGCCGAGCCTGCGGATCCACTTCGCCAGCTCCTTGCCCGGCTCGCGGTTGACGGCAGACTCCTCTCCTGGATAGAGCGGATAATAGGCCGCAGGCCCTTCGCGCCAGGCGGGCGCCGCCGGTTGCTTCCCGTCCGCGCGGACGAATACGGCGCTCCTCGGCTTCCTTCTCTCTCCGTTAAGAAGAGCATACAGCTCCGCCTCCCCGCCGGGACATTCGACCAGCGCATGCGCCTTGCCCCGGCTGCCGAGCGCCGTGGACAGAGCGAGCGCCGCGAACGTCGCCCCCGCCCCCGGGTAGGCGGAGACGAGCGCGACGACCCGCGTGTCGGAGCGCTCTTGCGCGGTGAGATGCGGCGCGGGAAAGCCGTCCAGGCCGACAAGATCCAGCTTGATCCGGTTCAGTTCCTCGAGCAGCTCGTCGGCGGAGCGCGGTCTGTCCGCGGCATCTGTAGCCAGCATGCGGCCGAGCAGCAGCGCGAAGTCGGCGGGCACGTCCTCCTGCAGCGCCTGCGCCATCGTCCCGCGATGACGCATGGCGAAGCGGCCGCCCGACAGCAGAAAATACGCCAAGGCCCCCAAGCCGTACAGATCGGTGCGTTCGTCGGACTGCTCGCCCCTCAGCTGCTCCGGCGCGGCGAATCCCGGCGTTCCGAGCTGCAGCGTGTCGCTCGTCTTGTTTTCCCGATAGCGGCGGGCTATGCCGAAGTCGACGAGAATCGCCTTCTCCCCCCTGCCCAGCAGCACGTTGGCGGGCTTCAGGTCACGGAAGACGACGGCCGGAGCCTGCGCGTGCAGATAGGTCAGCACGTTCGCCAGGTCGATCAGCACGTCGAGCACGAACGGAAAGCTCAGCCGCAGTCCGTATCGTTCGAAGCGCTCGGCCAGCGTATCCCCGGCGACGTATTCCATGACGATGCAGGCGACGCCGTCCGCGTCGGGCGGATAATAATCGACGATGTCCGGCAGATGGGGATGGTCCAGCTCGCTGAGCAGCTGCGCTTCGGGCAGGAACGAGCGTCGCTCCTCCGGCAGC
>NZ_JBEPYQ010000066.1:24134-38634 GCF_041641335.1 Cohnella sp.
GCGGGCGCGTCAGCTTAAGCGCCCTTGCCTTCCCTCCGAGCCGCGTGTCTTCGGCCAGGTAGACCCGGCCCATGCCTCCTTTGCCGATCGGCCTCTCGATCCGGTAACGGTCGCCGAACAGCTGCCCCGGCGCCAGGATTAAGCCGTGCGCATGCGAATTGTCCACGTCAACTCTCTCCTCTTCTCTCCCCCGCGCGGACCGGTTAACGCAAATAACCCGCACCCGGTTCCGGAGCCCGCGAACGTAACGTTCGGAACTCCGGCCGAATGCGGGATGCTTTCCCGACGGCGGACTTATTTTCTTTTCACCCATATTGTAACTTCTTCGCGGTTATGGAACAACTGCTTAACTTGACGCACGTCGAAAAAGCGGCCGTATTCCTCCATCAGATCGTCGATCGTCTGCAGCGGCTTGCGGTACATCAGCTTCAGCGTAATGATTCCCGAGCCTCCGGCCGTAATCGACGGGGCCAGCTCCGAGACGATCCGGCTCGTATGATGGGGATCCCAGCTCATGTCGCAGACGAACAGATCGAACGTTCCCGGCGCGAACGAGACGTCGGCCGCATTGCGTCGGATATGGCGCAAGTTAGGGTGAACGACGAGAGACGGGTCCATCTCGGCCGGATCGACCGCCGTCACCTTCAGCCCGCGTTCCAGCAGCACCGACGTCCATCCGCCCGGAGCGGCGCCGAGATCGAGCGCATTCGAGAATCGGTCAAGCGGCAGATTAAACGTCCTCTCCGCCTCCAGCAGCTTAAACGCCGCGCGCGAGATCAGACTGTCGTCCTTCCGGAAGCGAACCGCGCCGCCCGGCCAGTCGGACAGATTGTCGCGCGGCTTGGAGCAGCCCATATACAGCTTCTTCTTCGACGCGTAGATCGAGACGATCCAGTCCGCCTCGCGGGCGACGACTTCCGCTCCGAGCTCGGAGACGACCGGCACGATCGCGTCCCGGCCTTCCGCCGAGGAGAACGGGAACGGGCTGTTTTGTTCCTTGCGGACTTGGATCGCAACCTTCGCGCCTCTCAGCCGCTCCTCCTGAGTGGCGGCGAACGTTCTCATGCGCTCGGCCGTCGCCTCCGGGTCGCCCGTCGCTTCGCTCTCGGCCTCAACCGGGAACAGATGGCGAAGGAACACCGGCTCCTTGCGGCGCAGCTCCTTGAGCGTCGCCTCCCGTTCCTGCTCGCCGATCGCGATCAGGAACGTCTCGCCCGGCGCGAGTCCCGATACTTCGAGGCCGGGAAACCGACGCCTAAGCTCATCCATGGCATATGGGGCGAAGCCCGGGTTGGCCGTGCAGACGAAGTCGGTCATTCGCCGCTCTCCTTCCGGACTTCGATCCAGGGCCGATCGTGCGTCCAACGAATGTCGATCGGAAGATCGTAAGCTTCCATAAGCTTATCCGGCGTCAGGACGTCCTTCTTCAAGCCGGAGGAAACGAAACGGCCTTCCGCCATGAGCGCGACGTGCGTAATGACCGGAATGATCTCTTCGATATGATGCGTGACGTAGAGCAGGGAAATGTCGTTCTCGGCCAGTTCGGTCAACGACTGCAGAAACTTCTCCCGCTCGTACAAATCCAGCCCCGCGCACGGTTCGTCCAGAATGAGCAGTCGAGGAGAAGCCATCATCGTGCGGGCCAGCAGCGCTTTCTTGCGCTCGCCCTGCGACAAGGTGCCGAACGGCTGCTCCGCGTACGCGCCGAGGCCGACTCGCTTCAGTTCCTCATACGCTCTCTCCTTCACTTCCTCGGGCACTTCCTCGTAGAAGCGCAAGAAAGCGAACGCCCCGCTGGCGACGATCTCCCACAGCGGGTCTCCGAGCTCCATTTTCTCGATCAGCGCCGGACTGATATAGCCGATCTGCCTGCGCACTTCCCGCACATCCACCGTTCCGTATCGGTTGCCGAGCACGTCGACGGTGCCGGAAGTCGGGAACTGATAGGCGGTCACCATTTCCAAAATCGTCGATTTGCCGCAGCCGTTGCGTCCCAGTATCGCCCAATGCTCCCCCGGGTTTACTCTCAGATCGACGCCGCGCAAAATATCGCGCCCTTCGCGCCGGAATGTCAAACCTTGCAGATGAATCATAAGTTCTCTCTCGCTTTCCTCAGCAGTTCCACCAGCTCCACGACGGAGGGGAAACGATAATGTTTGCTCCATGCGCCGTTGTTGCGCTTGACGATCAGGCACGGCACACTTTCTATCTTCAGCAGCTGCGCCATCTCGGGCATCAGGTTCAGGTTCGCCCGCGCGACAGGCGTCTCGGGGACGAGCTCCGTCGCCACCGCGAGCATGCGTCCCGCCGCCTGGCAGGTGCCGCACAGCGGCGTATGGACGAACAGGGCCAGCGGGGTCGGCGAGAACGTCCACTCCCGCTTCCAGTTCCCCGGCTCCCACTCACGCATCCGGCCGCGCCTCCGCGGCTTCCCGCAGCACGGACGGAGGCATCGGGCCGTCGTGAACGTCGACGCCTTCCGGATTCGCCGCGCGGAGGTCCCTTACCATGTTCGCCCGCCCCAGCATGCTGGAGGAGTGAACGTAAATGCGCTTCGGGTATTTGCCCGCCGCGATCAGGCCGTGCACGACCGTCAGCCCGTTCGGCTGGCCGAAACCGAGCTCGTAATCGAGCGACAAAATATCGACTTCGCATTCCGTCAGCAGCAGCAAGCACTCCTGCGCCGAACGCGCCGCGACGAAGCCGCGCGGACAAGGCCGAACGTCGTCCAAATAAACGTTGATCATCCTTCTTCCTCCCCCAACCATCGCCTGACCCGCTTCACTTGCTCCCGATGCGTGCCGTCCGGGTCCGCAGGCGTTTCCATAATAAGCGGAACGGCGTGCAGCTCGGGCGTGCGCAGCAGTTCCTCGAACTGCTCCCGGCCGATCCGCCCTTCCCCGATCGCCGCATGCCGATCCTTGCGCGAGCCGGACGGGTACAGCGAATCGTTCAAGTGCACCGCACGTACGTGCTCCCATAGTCCCAAGCCTCTGGCGCGTTCCGCAAAAAACTCCCATTGCCCCGGCTTCCACTCGCCGCTGGCAAACAGATGGCAGGTGTCGAGGCAGAAGCCGATTTTGTCGGGATGCTCGGCGAGCGAGCGGATTTGCGCCAGCTCCTCCGGCGTCGTGCCCATCGGGCCGTGGTCGCCGGCTTGATTCTCCAGCAGAATCAACGCCCGGCCCTGCCAGAGTGCCGTGACGCTGTTGATCCACTGCAACATGTTGCGGTAGCCTTGCAGCGGGTCAGCGCCCTTGTACGTTCCGAAATGGACGACGACGCCGATCGAGCCGCAAGCCTCGGCGATCTGCAGATCGTTGAGCGTGCAGAGCGCCATTCGCCTCGCCGTCTCCCCTTCGGACGCGGGGTTGACGGGATACGGGCCGTGCCCGATCGATACGATGCCGCGCTCCCCGCACCAGACGGCGCACCTCTCGGCATCGCCGCGCTCGAACGCTTTCGGCTGCAGCGTTCTCGGGTTTTTCGGAAAATACTGAAAGCAGTCTCCCCCGATCGCCGCCGCGTGTTCCGCCGCCGCGCGATAACCGCGCCGCGTGCTGACATGGCTGCCGACCCTGCTCATTCAAGCTTCCCGCTGGCAATTCGGGCAGTAAAACATTTTGCGCCCGCTCAGCGTCTCTTGGCGAATCGGCGTTCCGCAGACGTCGCACGGCACATCCGGACGATCGTACACAAGGCATCTCTCGTTGTAGCCGCCGGTCAGCCGATCGTCGGGCGTCAGCGGATGATCCATATAACCGCCCGCCTCCTTCGCCTCGGTCAGCACCTTGTGCATGGCGCGGTACAGCCGTTCCGCTTCCTCTTCAGTCAGCTTGTTCGCGGCCGACGCCGGATGCAGCTTCGCTTCGAAGCATATTTCGTCGCTGTAGCAGTTGCCGATGCCCGCGATGAAATGCTGGTCCGTCAACGCCGTCTTCAGCTTGCTCCGCTTGGAAGAAAGCAGCTTGCGGAACGCTTCCGGCGTCAGCCGCGGGTCGAACGGCTCGGGACCGAGCTCCTTCATGCGCTCGATCGCGGTCTTGGCGGATATCCGGTGCAGGTACCCGAGACGCAGCCCCCCGAAGTAGAGCGAATGGCCTCCTTCGAACGTCAGGATGACCTGGAAGTGGCTGTCCGGCTTCGGACCTTGCTCCCCGTAAGCCATCCAGCCTCCCAGCATCAGGTGCAGCAGCAGGCGATTGCCGTCGTCCAAGTGGAACAGCAGATGCTTCCCTCTCCGTTCCACGAACAGAATCGTGCGTCCGGCAAGCTCTGTCGCGAATTCATCCTCGGGTTCGTTGATCGACGCCGCGCGGTTTACTGTCGCCTTCGCGATCTTCCGGCCGCTGACAAGCGAAGATAGCTGTGTGCGGTAATGCTCCATTTCCGGGTATTCCGGCATGTTATTGACACCCTTTCCTTGGGTTGACGCTATGCGCTTAGGTTACCTTAAATTCTTGCGTACAGAAAGTGCTCTAGCTGCTCCGGTCCCGCGCAGACAACGTCGGGATGCACGACGGCCTTGGCGCAATGCGCCTCCCAGTTGTCCGCGTCGCACAGTCCCGTCAGCACGAGAATCGACGGACATCCCGCGCCGCGCGCGGCGGCCAGGTCGGTGTAGGGGTTGTCGCCGATGACCCATGTATTCTCGGGCTTCGTGCCGGATATTCGCAGCGAATAATCCATCAATATGCGCGAAGGCTTGCCTATGACGACCGGCTCAACGCCGGTCGCCGCCTGAAGCGGCGCTCCGATGCTGCCCGCGCCGGGCAGAAAGCCGCCGTCTATCGGCAGAAGCCGGTCCGGATTCGTCTGCACGAACGCGGCCCCGCCGAGCAGATGGTTGACGGCCTCGGCAAGCCGGTCGTAGGTAAGCTGCCTGTCCAGTCCCTGCACGACGATGTCCGCCGGTTCGCCGATTTCGACCAGTCGCAGGCCGGCGCTTAGAAGCGCCTCCCTCAGTCCTTTCTCGCCGATCGCATATACGGCCGCTCCGGGATAGTTCGCCCGGGCGTAATCGGCGGCCGCCATCGCCGAAGTCGCGATTCTCTCTTCCGGCGCCTCGATGCCCATCTCTCTTAAGTGTTCCGCCACTTCGCCGGGCGTACGCGTCGAATTGTTCGTCACGAACAAACTTAGCATGCCCCGGCTTTGCAATCCGGAGATCAGCTTTCCCGCTCCCGGCACCGGTTCGTTCCCCCGGTACAGCGTGCCGTCGAGATCGAACAGCAGCGCTTCGGGAGCCGGGTAGCTATCTATCGGTTTCAGTATCCGTATCAAAGCCGTTCTACTTCCTTTCGCGCGACACCTTGTCCCTCAGTCTCGCTATTCTATGCTGCAATGCCGCCCTCTCCGCATCGCGCTTGACCTTGTCCCGCGCCAGAATGCCGCGCCTGACGGCCAGCTCCAGTGCTCTCTCGGCATAAGTTAATGCCGTTAACAATTGCTTGTCGCGATGCTCGTAATGCATCGCTAGCTCGATATGCGCCTCGACCGCGGGAGCGGCGGCGCCCTCCGCCGTCTCGGCGAATTTCCGCCACAGCGGAAGCGCCCGTTCGAAGCGGCCCGCCTTCTTGTATCTGGCCGCCAGCGGCAGGCTCCAGCCCGCTTCGCCGGCTTCTTCCCGCTCGGCCAGCCGCTCGAACAACCGTTCGGCCACTTCCGTCAAGCCGTGCTGCTCCAGCCATGCGGCGGTACGGAACAGCTCCTCGCTCTCCAGAATCGCCTCCTCGTCGCCTTCCCCGTCCAGCAGACGGCCGAAATGGACGGCAAGCGACGCCAGCGTCAGTATATCTTTCTCGTTGTGCGCGTACACGCCGTGCAGATGCTCCGGATTGCCGTCGCTCAAAAATTGAAAATAGAGCGTCGGCGCGAGCGAGCCCGGCACATCGTCTTCTCTGCGGACGCCCAGCCGCGCTTCCTCCACGGTGCCCAGTCGGCACGAAGGCAGCGTCTTCCGCCACAGCGCCCGGGAAGGATGCAGGAAATCCAGATGGCCCGGCGACTGCCCGCTCTTGCGCCAGCCGTTCAGAATGAAGCGGTTGGCGAGCACCGGCCAGTCGAACGTGCGGCCGTTGTAGGAAACGATGTGCGTCTTGTCCTTCATTCGGTCCAGCAGGTAGGTCAGCATCGCCCGCTCCTCGCCCGGATGGCGGATGAGCGCCTGCTCGACGATAAAGGCGTTGCCGGCATAGTAGCCGAAGCCGACCATGAACGGCACGTTGCCTGTGCCGACGCCGAGTCCAGTCGTCTCCGTATCGAGAAACAACAGCCGGTACGGGTCGATCGGCCCGCTGCTCCCGTTCTGGCGCTCGGCGATCGGGAGCAGGCTTCCCGCCCGCGCGAGCAGCTCGCCTAGCTCATGCTTACCATGGCGGTAAGGCAGCGGATACGCGATGCGGCGAAGCAGGAACGGGCCGGCTTCGTTCTCCTCGAGCCCGACGCCGATCGCGCCGAAGCCCTGAGGCAGCGCGGGTCGCTCCGACTGGACCGGAGCAGGAGGCTCGTTCCGCGGAGCGGCCGGTTCGGGCGTGCCGCGCAGACGGTTCAGCCTGTCCCGCAGCCCGCTCATGCTTTCATCCCCTGCAGCAGCGACATCGCCAGCTCCTTACCCAGCAAGCCGACTTCCTCGATCGGTCCGACGCAGGCCGGACAGCCGCTTAAGCAGCCGCAGCCGCGAATGAGCCGCTCCGCTTCCTCCAGCAGCTCTCCGTGCTTCTCGTACAGCCTCTGGCTGAGCCCGATGCCGCCCGGGTAACGGTCGTAGAAGTAGATCGTCGGCTGCTTCGTATGCGTCGCCTTTACCTGCGGCACGACGCGGATGTCGAGCGGGTCGCACATCAGATGGAGCGGCGCCAAGTGAATCAGCACGTTCGCCAGCCCGAGCAGCGCCATCTGCATGTCGTTGGCGCTGCGCTTGGCCGACTCCTCCTCCGAGAATGAGAACCAGTACCCGCTCGTATGCAGAATTTCCTCCGGCAGATGGATGGGTCCGGAGCCGATGTTCTCGTGCGTGCGCAGCCGAATTTTCTTGAAAATCGTCGGCTTGGCCATCACCGTCACTTCCCCGAAATGCCGATGCAGGGCCCCGGTCGTCGCCTCAAGATCGACGTGCAGCACCTTCAGCTCCACCGCCATGCTTGCATCTGTAAAATAGTCCACGTTCACTTCGCGCACATAAGCTTTTTTCTCCGGATAGTCCAGCTTCTCGACCTGATATTGCACGCCTTCGTGAAGATAGATCGCTTCTTCGTGGATCAGCGTCGGCGCGCTGAAACGATCCACCTCGCCGATAACGCGGTGCCCCTCCGTCTGATCGATGATGACGAAGTTCTCCTGCGCCGCCGAACGAAGCGAGATGTTGTGGGCCGGGAACGCCTGCTCCATCCAGTACCAGCGAGTGCCGACCTTGTGCAGCACCTTCTCCTCGGACAGAAATTCCAGCAGATCCGTCAGCTTCTCGCCGCCGAACGTATCTCCTTCCTCGAACGGAAGCTCGTAGGCGGCGCATTTCAGATGGTCCAGCAAAATAAGCAAATTATCGGGATGAATGCGAGCTTCCTCCGGCGGACGTCCGAGAAAATAATCGGGATTCTGGATCAAGTATTGATCGAGCGGATTGCTGCTGGCGACGAGAAACGTTACCGAGCTCGTCTGCCGTCTGCCCGCGCGTCCGGACTGCTGCCACGTGCTGGCGATCGTGCCGGGGTAGCCGTTCAGCACGCACGCCTGCAACTGCCCGATATCGATGCCGAGCTCCAGCGCGTTCGTGCTGACGACGCCGCGAATCTCGCCGCTGCGCAGACCGCGCTCGATCTCCCGCCGCAGCTTGGGCAAGTAGCCGCCGCGATAGCCGCGGATCGTCTTCGAGCCCAGCTCGTGCTTCACCGTCTCCTGAAGGTAGGTGAGCAAAATTTCGACGCGCACGCGGCTGCGCGCGAACACGATCGTCTGGATGCCGCTCTTCAGCAGCAAAGCGGCGAGCTTCTGCGATTCCAGCACGCTGCTTCTGCGGATGCCGAGCTGCTTGTTGACGACGGGCGGATTGTAGAACACCATATGCTTCTCGCCCGTAGGCGCTCCGTTGTCGTCCACGAGCGACACCGTCTCGCCGATCAGGCGCTCCGCGTGCTCGCGGGGGTTGCGGATCGTCGCCGAAGCGCACAGAAACTGCGGATCGCTGCCGTAGAACCGGCAGATCCGCTTCAGCCTGCGAATCACGTTGGCCACATGGCTGCCGAACACGCCGCGATACGCGTGCAGTTCGTCGATGACGATGTATTTGATATTTTCGAATAGCTTAACCCATTTCGTATGATGCGGCAAGATCGCCGAATGCAGCATATCCGGATTCGTGACGACGATATGTCCGGCGTTGCGGATCGCCTGCCGCACCGTCGGCGGCGTATCTCCGTCGTATGTATGCGTCTTGATGTCCGCTTCCATCAGGTTGGCGAGCTCCTGAAGCTCCGCCACCTGGTCCTGGGCGAGCGCCTTCGTCGGAAACAGATACAGCGCCCTGGCGCTGTCGTCCTCCAGCAGACGCTGCACGACGGGCAGGTTGTAGCAGAGCGTCTTGCCCGACGCGGTCGGCGTAACGGTCACGACGTGGCGTCCGGCGGACACCTCCCGGAACGATGCGGCCTGATGCGTGTAGAGCTGCGTGATGCCTTTGCTCCCGAGCGCCCCGGCCAGCTTCGGGTGAACGGTGAAGGGCAGCTCGGCCGTGCGGGCCGGTTTCGCCGGCTCGGTATGCCAGAACGTGACGTTGTCCATCAGCTCCCGCTTGCTTCTGAGCAGCTCCAGCCACTCGTCCACGGACTCCGCCTTTTGCGTATACGGATTCATGGCAATTCTCCTAAATATACAGGTATAATCCCATTGTACAGAATACATGTTCGTGCGGCAATGCCCGGATCCGGCCATCGTTCGACAAATCGGCCGCCCATCCGCCTGACGATGCCCCTCGATTCGCAACGATCGGGGCTGTTGCGACATTTCGTGTCGGCTCCTGCGCTTTCCCGGGAAAGTATGATTTCCCCGTTGCTGCAAGACGAAAGCTCCCCGTACGGCCTCTGGAGCGGCTCGTCGGGGAGCTTGCAGGTTGTTGCTTTTCCGTTCGGCGTCCGGGAGGCTCATCGGGTTCCGGACGTTGTTGCTCAATCCGCTGATTCCTTCACACGTACGGAGCTTCCCAGGCTTTCTTGTGCCAGCCGATGTCTTCGGCGATGACGTTCAGCTGGCGATCCAGCCTCACCTCCGCGCGATAGGGCCAATCCCGCTCTCTCCAGAAACGCAAATCCGTCCACGTGACGAGATAGTCTCCGTTGGCCTCTTCCTTCCAGCTTGCGTACGCCCGTTTGGCGAACCCCTTCAGCGTCTGAACCGACGATGAGCGCCGGCTCGCTTCGATGCACTCGTGGGCAGCGGCGTGCGGCAGATGCTTGCACGGCAGCCACCGCCTTCCCGCGATGCTTCCCATCTCGTAGCCCGAATCCGTCTGAACGAGAAACTGCCAGCGGAACCACCACAATCCCGGCAGCACGTGAACAGCCAGCGCTCTGCGGTATCTTCTTCTGACCCGTCTCGCCACGATGGCGTGATGGGCGATCCGCCATCCGACGTACGCCGCCGTAATCGTCCACGCTCCCGCGAATAGCCATGGAGAAGCGTCAACTCCGCCCAGCAGTGCGGCGACGATCGCCCCGGCGTGCACGGCGACGAGGAACGGATCGGTCAGGCAGATCGCGTCCAGATGAAGCCATTCCTTGCGAAACGGCAGCAGAAATTGAACGCCGTACGCGTTCGTCCAATCGGACAGCACGTGAACAGCCACCGCCAGCAAAGCAAAGCCGAACAGCAGAAGCGCATGCTCCCCCGTTCCCCATATCCATGCGGCCAGAGCGGCGAGCCCTCCCGCCCATACGGGCCATACGGGAAGCGCGTGGCTGATGCCGCGGTGATGCTTCAAGTAAGCGTCCTTGCCCCGCAACCTCACGACAGCGTCGAAATCCGGGGCCAGAGAGCCGGCGACCGAGACGGTCAGCACGGCTGCCGCCAAGTGCGGATCGGCAGCGACGGACGGAAAGAACAGAGCTGTGCCCGCGAGCGTAACGCCGAACAAAACGTGCGAACCCGTATCCAAGCCGATGTCTCCTCTCGAATGCCTTTTTTCTTGGTACGGCTTCAGGTTACATCAGCTCTGTTAGGGAGAGGTCAGCGCGGCGTAAGCCATGTATTATTTTCGGAACGGGACGAATATCGTCACCGCTTCGCAACCATACTATTCGACGGGCATGCGTCCATATCGTACAACACGAAGGAGCGATGAGAACGATGGCAAAACCCGACGACCGTTCGGATAACGCGGAGAAGCTGGAGGAAGCCGTTCAGAACACGATAGAAAACTTGGAGCAGTCCGAGCACTACCTGGACGAGCATTCCGTCGAGCTGTCTCCGGAGGAATCTTCCGCGCTGAGGCAGAAAAACGAAAATCGCCGCGCGGCGATCGACAGCCTGCGCAGCGAAATTCAGGACGAGCAGGAATACGCGGAATAGCGAGAGCCGCAGTCATAGGTCAACAGCCCAAAAGGCTGTCCCATAAGCAAGTTGCAGAAGATGATCGATAGACAAAGAAGGGGTATGTACCTCCTGGAGAATGCCTCATACGCTCCTGAAATCACCTTATCACGGGTTTACCCATTCAGGTTTCAGGAGCGAGCTTTTGGGGCCCCCGCAAAGTAATCGGAATAAGCTTCGGAGCTTAACGTCACTTTGTGGGGAGTCTTGCATCGGAAGGAGGTACATACCCCTCGCACCTTTATCGTCGATCATCTTCCAGAGCAACTTAAAGCGCTTATGGGACAGCCTCTTTGTTCATCAGGCTTTCTCGACGTTGAAATATTGCGCCTCCGGATGCGCGAACACCATCGCCGATACGCTCGCTTCCGGCTCCATCATAAACCCTTCAGTCAATTCGACTCCGATGTCTTCGGGCTTCATCAGCGCGAACAACGGGCCTTGATCCTCTAAGTCCGGGCAGGCCGGGTAGCCGAACGAGACGCGGATGCCCTGATAGCGGGCGCCGAAGCGCTTCTTCATCGTCATATCGGCCGGGTCCGGAAAACCCCAAATGTCCCTCATCATATGGTGAACGCGTTCGGCCAGTCCTTCCGCCACTTCGAGCGCGGTCGCCAGCAGCGCATGGGAGCGCAAGTAGTCCCCGTTCTCCTTCCACTCTTCCGCTTGCTCGCGAGCGCCTTGACCGGCGGTCACGACGAGGAAGCCGACGTTGTCCATCGCGCCGCTGTCCACCGACTTAAGGAAGTCCGCCAGACAGAGGAACGGCTCCACCTGCTGCCTAGGGAACGTGAAGCGGTGCAGCACCTTGCTCGTATCCGCCGGATCGTAGATCAGAATGTCGTTGCCGTCGGATTGCGCCGGGAAAAACCGGTACATCGCCTGAGGGTTCAGCCAGCCCTTCGTCTGGGACTGACGCAAAATCTCGTCCACCGTCGCCTTCAGGTTGACGGTTCTCTCGTCGCCCGCGGCAAGCAGTTCATCGACGTTGCCCTTCAGGCCGAGATGGTGACCGAGCAGCATCTGCATGTTGACGTACGGCAGCACGTGCGTGATCGGATAATCGCGCAGCACGTGGCGGTCGTAGTCCGGCGGCGTGAAGACCGGAGCGTCCTGCGAGATGCTGGAACGCCGCGCGCGCGACGCTTCGGGCAGCTCCTTCGCGGGCTTGTCGGATTCCTCCGCAAGCTTCGCCTGCGCGGCCCAGTGCTCCTCGATGATGCGGGCGCGCTGTCCCGGATCGCTCAGCTTGTTGGCCAAGTCCAGCCCTTCCATCGCGTCCTTCGCATAGAGAACGACGCCTTCGTATTCGGGCGCGATCCGGTTCTTCGTGAACTTCCGCGTCAACGCCGCGCCTCCGACGAGAATCGGGGCGTCGATGCCGGCGGCGCGCAAGTCCTGCGCGGTGACGACCATCTGCTGCGCGGATTTGACGAGCAGACCGGACAGTCCGATCGCGTCGGGATTTTCCTTGCGAACCGCTTCGACGATTTGATCCGGCGGCACCTTGATGCCCAGATTGACGATCTGGTAGCCGTTGTTGGACAAAATAATCTCGACGAGGTTTTTGCCGATATCGTGCACGTCGCCCTTAACGGTAGCGAGCAGAATTTTTCCTTTAACGGCGGATTCGTTCTTCTCCATATGCGGCTCAAGCTGCGCTACGGAAGCCTTCATCACCTCCGCGCTCTGAAGCACCTCCGCCACGATCAGCTCGTTATTGTTGAACAAGCGTCCTACTTCCGTCATACCGGCCATTAACGGACCGTTAATGATGTCCAGCGGCGCGTATTTTTTGAGCGCTTCGTCCAGATCCGGAGCCAGTCCGTCCTTGCTGCCCTCGACGACGTAATTCGCGAGCCGTTCCTCCAGCGTCAGGTTCTCGACCTTGACCTTCTTCTCGACCTTCTTGTCGCGGAACGCCGCGACGAACGCGGCCAGCGTCTCGTCGTTCGTCTCGTACAGCAGCTGTTCGGCCAGCTTGCGCTCATGATCCGGGATCGAAGCGTACCGCTCCAGCTTCTCCGTGTTCACGATCGCATAGTCCAGACCCGCTTTCGTGCATTCGTACAGAAACACGGAGTTCAGCACTTCGCGTCCGGCTTCCGGCAGACCGAAGGAAATGTTGCTGACGCCGAGAATCGTCTGGCACGCGGGCAGAACTTGCTTGATCAGCCGGATGCCCTCGATCGTCTCCTTCGCGGAGCCGATATACTGCTCGTCGCCGGTGCCGACCGGGAACACGAGCGGATCGAAAATGATGTCCTCCGCCTTCAAACCGTACTTGCTCACGAGCAGGTCGTGCGAACGAATCGCCACGTCCCGCTTGTCTTCGCGCGAGATCGCCTGCCCTCTCTCGTCGATCGTGCCGACGACGACGGCAGCTCCGTACTTGTGGAGAATCGGAACGACCTTCTCGAACTTCTCTTCGCCGTCCTCAAGATTAATGGAGTTAATAATCGATTTGCCTTGAATGTATTTCAGCGCCAGGTCGATGACCGCGGCGTCGGTCGTATCGACCATGAACGGCACTTTGACCTTCTTCGTCACGAAGTCCAGAAACAGTTTCATATCGGACGCTTCGTCCCGGTCCGGGTCTTGCACGCAAATATCGATGACATGGGCGCCCGTCTTCACTTGCGCTCTGGCGATTTCCGAAGCTTCCTCGTATTTGCCTTCGGCGATCAGCCGTTTGAACTTACGGGAGCCAAGCACGTTCGTACGCTCGCCGACCATGTACGGACGGCCGTCGTTCTCGATGTAGACCGTATCGATGCCGGATACCGCCGGCGGATGCTCTCCTTCGATGCTGCGGGGAGCGACGTCCTTCATCGCATCGGCGATCGCCGCGATGTGCGCGGGAGTCGTGCCGCAGCAGCCTCCGGCTACGTTCAGCCAGCCCTGCTCCGCAAAAGCGCGCAGCTTCTTGGCGAGCGAATCCGGCGATTCGTGGTAGTGGCCGTTCTCGTCGGGCAGCCCCGCGTTCGGATAACAGCTGACGGCCGTCTTCGCGATGGAAGACAGCGTGCGGATATGATCGCGCATGAACTCCGGTCCGGTCGCGCAGTTCAATCCCATCGACACCGGGTTCAGATGCTCGAGCGAAATGTAGAAAGATTCGATGCTTTGGCCGGCGAGCGTCGTGCCCATCGGCTCGATCGTGCCGCTGATCATGATCGGCAGCTCGCGCCCCGTCTTCTTGAACGCTTCCCTCACGCCGATGCTCGCCGCTTTGACGTTGAGCGTATCTTGGCACGTCTCGATCAGGATGCAATCCACTCCGCCTTCCATCAAGGCGACGACCTGATCCTCGTAGTCCTGCACCAATTGATCGAACGTGACGCCCCCGGTCACGGACAGCGTTTTCGTCGTCGGGCCGAGCGCGCCCGCGGCGTAACGCGGTTTGTCCGGAGTCGAATATTTATCGCAGGCTTCCTTCGCGAGCCGGGCCGCGGCCAGATTGATTTCACGCGCCTTGTCGGGGATATCGTACTCGGACAGCACGACCGCCGTCGAGCCGAACGTGTTCGTCTCGATAATATCGGCGCCCGCGGCCAGATAGGCTTCATGAATCGAGCGGATGACGTCGGGTCTCGTCAATACGAGCAGTTCGTTGCAGCCTTCGAATTCTTCTCCTCCGAAATCTTCGGCCGTCAGATCCGCTTGCTGGATCATCGTTCCCATCGCGCCGTCCAGAATGAGAATTCTGGAGTCCAGAGCCTCTTGCAGAGACGGTTTACTTTGCGTTAAAGTCATAATTAAGTCTCTTCCCCTGTCTGTCAAATCATTAAACTCTATAGTAACAGAATCCGTAATGGACGAAAAGATACACATCGACAGGTTTTCGGAATTGGACTATAATAAAGGCATTAATTCACATTGGGAAAAGAGGGATTTAACTATGGCAGAAATTCGCATC
>NZ_JBEPYQ010000067.1:0-38339 GCF_041641335.1 Cohnella sp.
ATCGATTTTAATGAAATTTGCCTGCCGCTTCGTCGGAGGACAGAAGCTGCAAGCCAAATTGCAGATGCTCGTAATTTCGATGTAGAACTTTTTGAATTTCTTCAAGTCCGGTGCTCCAATCTGGTTTGCCCATTCGATCGCTTCCTATTATAGCATACCTAGCGACGCCTCTCAGGCCTTATCCTCGTAGAAAACGTGCTTCGCCCTTAGCGCGCTCCCGGAGATATCGAAAATACCGAACGAATACTTCGGCTGCCGCCTTTTATCCGTCGGAGACCCGGGGTTGAATACGAGCAGCCCTGCGACCGTCTTGCGTACGGGAATATGGGAGTGTCCGTACACGAGCGCGTCCAGCTTCGTCCCCTTGAACGCTTCGATCGCGTGCGCTTCGGTCGACGAGCGCTTGGCCGCGCCGTGCCCGTGGACGACGCCGATCCGGCATTCCTCGAACTTCAACAGCTTGCGCAACCCGAATTGGGCCTGCAGCTCGGCCCCATCGTTATTGCCAGCCACTCCGTAGACCGGGCCAAACGCGGCGAGTTGCTCGTACACCGACAGCTTCGTCCAGTCTCCGGCATGTACGATCGCATCCGCCTTCTCCAGCTCTTTAAGCAATCTGTCCGGCAGCTTCTTAGCCATTCTCGGCATATGCGTATCGGATACGACGACGATCCTCATCCGTTCGACCTCTTTTCGCTCGCGACGTTATAGTTTCATCATATCGGGAGGCATAGCAGCGCGTTCCCATCGGAAACGCATTGGAGAAATTGCCGCTATACGTCCCTTCGCGATCCGAATAACGGGTAACCATGCCGAGGATATCGCCGATCTTCTCCGGCTCGACGACCGTATCGGTCACGACGTATAGGCTGCCGGAATACACGACGAACGGATACGTCCAATCCGCCGAAGCCGCAGCGGGCCGGATCAGCAGCGCAATCGCCAACATAAAACCGCACAGCTTCACCATGCGCATAACGCTCCCCTCCTCCCCGCGCGCCGGGCAATCTCAAAGTCTCAGCTACGTCGCAAGATACCCTTCCAGTCTCGTTTTAACGGAGGGCCATTCCTCGCCGACGATGCTATAGAAGACGTAATCGAGCCCGTAATACTTTTTGCGCAAAATGCCTTCCCGGACGGCACCTAACCTCTCGATCGCGCGCTGCGAACGGATATTGTCGGTGCTAGTGATGATTTCCACGCGCTCGACCATGATGCCCTCGAACGCATGGCGCAGCAGCAAATATTTCGTCTCGGTGTTCACTCTCGTGCGCCACACCTCCAAACTGTACCAGGTGGAGCCGATGTTCAGGTTGCGATGCTCCTCTGCGATGCGAAGATATCGCGTCGAGCCGACATAAGCGCCAAGCGTCTTGTCGTACACCGCGTAAGGATACTGCTCACCACGGTCTCGCCCGTCCAGCGCCTTCCGGACGAACTGCTCCATCTCCTCGACGCGCTCGATGCGAATCGGGTAGGCGTCCCAGATCGCCGGATCGCGGGAGCAATCGAACAGCGGCCGAACATGATCCAACGACAGCGGCACCAGCTTCACCCGCTCGCCTTCCATAGCTTCAAACGAGAACATATCGACTACTCCCCCCTTATCAAAAACGATTCGATCTGCACGCGATGATGCCGATTATGCCAGACGAACCGCTGCAGGGCGACGTCCAGCGTGACGCTGCCCAGCGCCTGCGTTCGAAGCTTGCGCCCGAAAGCCGCAGGCTCCAATTCGGCCAGCAGGGCTGCGAATCGGGCATGCAACGTCTCCAGAAGCAGCAGCGAATTCTCGGGCGGCAATGCGGCGTAATCCGGCAGCTCTGCCCATAGATCCTCGCGATAGGAACTCGCCAGCGGCTCGTCCTCCGTCAATGCCCGCTTGAAGCGTAGATAAGCGTTCATGTCGTTGTCCGCCAGATGATGAACGATCTGCGAGATCGTCCAGCCTCCTTCCCGATAAGGAACGAGCAGCTGCTCGGGCGGCAGGTCGGCGATCAGCTTGCGAAGCCGATTCGCGAGCCCGGGAATTTCTGCGATCAGAGCGCGGCGTCCGTCGTCGGTCTGATCGTCAATCGGCTGGAAATGTCCAAGCGGAAATCGAATATCGTCCATCGGTCTATTCCTCCTGTGATTGGGCAATCGGCAAACCTCAAATCCACTTTACGATCGCGCCGATAAAGTAAGCAGCCGGAACGAGCACCAGTTGGGCGAGCATTGTGCCGAAAAACCGGGTCGTCATCATTAGTACATAAATTTTGCCGAGCTGCTCCCGCCGCTGCGAGTCGGTTAACGCTTTGTCCGTGATCAGGCCGAGCTGAGGGTCGATGAATACGGTGAGCAAAATGGTCGCGATCCCGTTGATAATGCCCGAAGCCTGCGACGCGGTCGTGCTGAACTGAGGCAGAAGATGGGCGGCGTAGAGCGAAGCGAGAACCCCGACGGTGTAAAAGGAGGTGACGACCATATTGAGCAAAATGAACTTCTTGGATATGCCCAAATATCGGTATTGGCTGATCCGCAGTCGCGGCGCCCGCAAGTAGCGTTTGGTGTTGCGCAGCTGACCGAGCGTTACGCTGGAGATAAGCTTCGGGATCGAGCCGGTCACCTCCAACCTTCGGATGATTATGGCGAACAACCCGACGAAGCTCGGAAACAGAACGATCGCAACGAGAGTTCCGATGGACGAGGCCAACAAAATGACGCGCAAATAATGCAGCAGATCAAACGAAGCGTGATCTCTCGCGAAATCTACGAATTTCGCGGTCAGCGGCGCCTGTACGAGGTTCGCCGTCCGGGATACGAGCACGATAATGCCGGTCAGAGACAAAGCGACGGCGATCTTGTTCAGCCTCACGCCGGCCAACCGAATAGAGTAAGACAACGTCTCGGCGGCGTGTATAATCATCGTCATCGCGAATACGATCAGCAGCTGTTGTTCCATTCGCTCAGTTCAACTCCGAATCCGGTAATCGTCTTCCAGCGGCTCCAGCTTTTTGCCTACAACTCTTTAGTCAAATACAGCAGCAAATCGTCGTCCACGTTCACCGTCTGCCCCGGCCGGACGGCTTCGTTGGCGTACATCAGCCCTCTGCCATCCATCACGTAGCCGCGCTTGCCGTAAAGGCGCTGGGCGTTGCCGTAATCGGCATAGAGCCCTACGCCGAGACCGATCCTCTTGGACGTTCTCGCCGCTATCGCCTCCAGCTCGTCCAGCAGCGCTCCCGCGATTCCCTTGCCCCGCATATCGGGGAACACGTTCAGATCGTTAATTTCCGGAATCCCGTTTTCACGGAAATAGGGATAGTAGGAGCGGTAGAGCAAATGGCAGCAGCCGGCCAGTTCCTCCCCCAGGAACGCCATCAGCGACACCCGGCCGCCTTCCCGGTTCTCTTCCAAACACTGCGCAAAGTAATTCCCCGGCTTATACCAGGCATAGTTCCGCGAAAAGCGCTCGTCCAACAACCGCGTTTCTTCTATTGTATGCAGCCGCCGTACCGAAATCTCTCTCGACAACAAAGCTCCCCCTCCTTCCAAACATTGGACATGCATACTATTATAGCAAAGCGATTCATAGGCGAGTACCCTTTTGTCGCTATCCCCTTCCGTCAGATCTCCTCAGCACCACACCTCTCTTCCATCCCTTTTGCCGCTATCCCTTTCGATCAGTTCGTTCTAGCTCCCCCCTTCCATTCTTTGCGCCTTTTGCAGCTATCCCTTCCAGTCAGTTCACGACATACCCGTCCTAGCGCTTTTTGCCCCTTTTATAGCTATCCCTTCCCTCATCCTCAAAATCTCGTTCCCTCCCAAATGCAATTATCGTAAATATTGTTGCTTTCTGGGATAATATAGAATAAAATGAGGACATATGTTCCTGTTTTATCTTAAAAATCTGGAGGTTTCCGATATGATTAGCTTAGGTAAAGAAACGATTCATCGGTATAACGAATTTATAGAGTGGACGGATACATTACGGGATTTGGACGATAACATTTGGTTAACTCCAATCGCTGAAGGGCAAGCAACGGTCGCGGAAATCGTTTCGCATCTTCAAAATTGGGACAATTACCTCACCAATACGATTATCCCGGCAATTAAAAATGGCGAAGGAATGGTCTTTCCGGATTTCGATTCGTTCAACCAAAAAGCTTACGAATATGCTCGTTCGGGCGTTTCTAAAAAAAGCATACTCGACGAATTCAAGCAAACTCGTCTTCGGTTGATTGAGATACTGCTGTCAGAGTCAGACGTTGTCGCTAAGCATGTGACTGCAAACGGCGTAGAGAATTGCCCGCATACAGGCACTCCTTACTCGTTGCTCTATATCATCCATGAATTTATTGAACATGACACTCATCATAAGAATCAAATTTTATCGGTAATCTGATTCTTTCGTGAATAACGAAATTAGCCGTCCCTTTGGGGCGGTTTTCCTCATTTTTAACATAAATTTCTGACTGGACGGGATACCGGCAAATGAGGCAGAGAACGATAAACCCCCACCGCCCAATCTCTACATCCACATTACACATTGGGCATGCCCAATCGCTCTGGCCCATTCTCTTGAAATTTCCGAGAAGGGGGAGTGATTTAGGCTTCCAGATATTCTAAAGAAAGGCCAACCGGAATGCTGCATTCCGATTGACCTGTTCACGTAAGAATGATTTGCGTCTCTACTATTCCCCCACCCGAACGGAGTGAGTCCGTCCCGCTTCGACCCGAATGAGCGCATAGGTCGTTACGGCGCCATCCGGTGATGTCTCGATGCTGACCGGAACGGGAACGCCGTCGTGCAGAAGCGCGTCATGCCGCCCGTGGAAGCCGGCCTTCCACTCCACCGGCTCGCCGCAGCGCAGCGTCAGCCTGGATTCTCGTCCTCCGACGTGCTCCAGATCGAGCACCCGGTTCAGCACCGGAACGCAGCGCAGGCTGGCATGCGCCAGCTCGTCCGGCAGCTGGCCGAGCGACGATACCGTAGAACGACCGTCGGCGGACAGGCCCATCAGGCCGGCGGCGATCGCCCCGATGACGCAGAAAGACACTTCCGGGTACTCTCTTCGCTTCAGCGCGGGATCGACCAGCTCCAGCAGCTCGCGATAGGCGTTGTCCCGATCCCCGCTGCGATAGTACAAATCGGGCATGTACGTCTTCGCTTCGACGATGGCCGCTCCATGCCGCGTGACTTCGGCCAAGGCGCCGCGCAGCTTGCGCGAGTCCTTCACGATGCCGAAATACAGAGGCAAATAGTTGCCCTCGGCATAATAACGGTCGTAAAATGTCCCTCCGTGCAGCAAAGCTCCGAAGAAAGCGCCCCGCCCTTCGTCCCACCATCCATTCTCGTACAACGTCCGCAGCCGCTCGGCTTCCGCTTCGTAACTTGCCGCTCCCGCCGCGTCCCCGACTTCGGCGAGCAGCTTCGCGTACGCCAGGCTGCCGGCGAATTGGGCCGCGATCAGGTCGCCGCCGACAAGTGGCTGCAGGCCGTCTTCGTTGTACGAAGCGATGCCTCGCCTGCCGTATTCCGGCCAATGCTCCGGCACGCCGTCGCCATCCTTGTCCCACGTTCGAATGTAGTCCTCGAACGTGCGCCGGTAGAAATTCGCAAACGCCGGATGCCGCACGTAATCGGCGTCCCCCGTCCACAGCCACTGCCGGTAGCAGGCGTCCACCAGGTCGAAGTTCGCGGGCAAGTTGTACCAGAAGTCGGCTTCGTCGGTATAGTCGACCGGGGCCGGCTCGTTATCGCCGGTAATCTCCCAATAGGTGCACCAGTCACGCGATTCGGCGATGTTCTCCGCAAAGCGCAGCAGCATGTTGCGCGTATGGGCGGACAGTCCCAGCACGGAAGCGCCTGCGCTGTGATGGGCGACGTCTCTCATGCAGAAGGCATTGCGTCCGGGCAGAGCCGCCTCGTACCACAAGCCTACCGGGTCCAGCCCGCTATGGGCGTACGCGAGCGCCTGAGCCTTGGCCCAGAGGAAGCCCGCGTCCAGCCTCGGCTCGGAGGAAGAGAACTCCACTTCCCCGATCTTCATCCTTCCGTTGTTCGTCATTGATCGTTCCCCCTTAACCTTTGATCGATCCCAGCATAATGCCGCCGATAAAATACTTCTGAACGAACGGGTACACGAGCAGGATCGGCACCGTCACGACGATCGTGGTCGCCGCCCTCAGCGTCAGCGGAGACAGGTCCCGGTAACGGTTGTACAGCACCTGCTGATCGCGAATTTGCTGCAGCCCTTCCATCTCAAGCAGCAGCCGCCGCAAATAGACTTGAAGCGTATCGAACTTGCCGCTCGGATTGTACAGCACGACGTCGAACCATGAATTCCAGTGCGATACCGCCAAATAGACGGATACCGCCGCGAACACGGGCACGCAGATCGGAATGACGATTTTCCAGTAAATGCGGAACTCCCCGGCTCCGTCGATTCTGGCCGATTCGAACAGCGCGTCCGGCTGGTTCTGGATGTACGAAGAGATGAGCAGCATGAAGTACACGTTGAACAAGGCCGGCAGCCAATACACGTGGAAGCTGTTGGTCAAGCCGAGATTAACGACGAGCAGATACACCGGGAAGAAGCCCCCGTTGAAGTACATCGTAATGAAAAACAAAATCCGCATAAACTTTCTTCCGGAAAAATGACGGATGTTCACCAGATAAGCCAGCAGCCCCGTCGCCAGCAAGCAGGCGACCGTGCCGACGACGACGCGGAGAATCGACCATATGAAGCCGTTCAGCATTTTCTTGTTCTGAAACAGCAGCTCGTAAGCGGAAAAAGACAGCTTGCGCGGGAACAGGTAGATGCCGCCGCGCGCCGCGTCGACGCCGTCGTTCAGCGAGATGGCAAGCAAGTTCAGGAACGGATAGATCATGAGCGCGCAGAAGACGAGCATAAAGACGACGTTGGCCGTATCGAATACCCGACTGCCGAGCGTTGGTTTCAAATAGTCGCGCATTCTCGTTCCCTCCTTACAAAATCGAAGTATCGAAAAACTTTTTGGCGATCCGGTTCATGCCGATGACGAGCAGCACGCTGACGACGGCTTTCATCAAATTGACGGCGGCGGCGAACGAATAGTAGCCGAGCTGAACTCCGTACTTGTAGACGTAAGTGTCGATGACTTCGGAATATTCCGCCGTCGTCGGCGAACCGAGCAGCAGCTGCTGCTCGAAGCCGGCGTTCAAGATGCCGCCGAGACCGAGAATCCACAGCAAAATGATCGTCGTCCGAATGCCCGGCAAATAGATGTGCCAGACGGTGCCGAACCGGCCGATGCCGTCCGCCTTGCCCGCCTCGATCTGCTCGCGGTCGATGCTGGCTAAGGCGGACAAGTAAATGATCGAGTTAAAGCCGACGTCCTTCCAGACGTTCGAGGTCGTCAGAATGCCCCAAAAGTATTTGCCTTCCCCGAGGAAGGAGATCGGCTCGCGAATGAAGCCGAAGTCGATCAGCAGCTTGTTGAGCAAGCCGTCGCTGCCGAGCAGCGTGAACAGAATGCTGGCCACGACGACCCACGAGATGAAATAGGGAATATAGGAAAGCGTCTGGGTAAACCGCTTAAACGATTTGTTCTTCAGCTCGTTAAGCAGCAGCGCGAGAATGAGCGGGGCCGGCAGGCCGAACAAGATGTTCAATCCGCTGATCGCAAACGTATTCCTCATGATCGTGCCGAAATCGGGAGAGTTGAAAAACCGCTCGAAGTGCGCAAAGCCCACCCAATCCCCCGAGAAGAAAGAGTTGCCCGGCACGTAGTTTTGGAAAGCGATAATCATGCCATACATCGGATAATAGGAAAAGACGAGCACCCAGACGATCATGGGCACGGCCATGATCCAGATTTGCCGTTCCTTCACGATCCGCCGTCGCCATGTGTTCATGACAAGTTGCCTCCTACGGCCTTTAACGAAGCGAAGAGGAAGCGGCGCGGTTCAGGCACCTTTCCTCTTCGCTGCGGACGGCCTATTGATTCAGAATTGCCAATTGTTTCTTGTACTCTTCGGTTCTGTATTTCTCTAGGTCCTGCAAGCCCAGCTTGTTCGCTTTGTCCTTCAGTTCGTTGAACGTGCGCACGAATTCGTCCTCCGTCTTGCGGGTGACCGCTTGAGCGAAGCCGTTCTTCACGAGGTCCTCGATCTGCTGGTTGACGAGCGTGTACGGATTGTCGACAGAGAAGACGACCCGCCGGGCGGTATTGTCATAGACCGTGTCCTTCGTATTGTCGTACATGAGCTTCTTCCATTTATCTTCATCGATAAAATTCTGGTCGTACCAGGCCGTGCTCTTGTTATCGTCTTCCAGCAGGCCTTGTCCGTGAACGAGCCAGTAGCGGTTGCCGCCAAGCTGATCGGCTTTCTCGTAGTCGAACGTGCCGTCCAGCAGCGCGGTCTTCTGCGCATCGTTAAAGCTCCACTTGCCGTCTCCCTCGTAATTCCAGAGCGAATCGCCTTCGTTCGGAACCCCCCAGCCGAGCAGACGTGTTCCGATCGGGGACATCGTGAAATCGAGGAATTTGATAATCGCTTCCGGATCTTTCGCTTTATCGGTCAATACCGTGTAGTTCCATCCTCTCGCATCCTTAGGCGACAAATATGCCTTCTCCGCGTCCGCCGCTTTGATCGAGATCTGAACGTAGCGCATGTCTTCCTGGTAATCCGGCACCGAGTTCCGCCAAATCTCGTGTCCGGCATTCCACGAATGCCACCACGACCCGATATGGCCGACGATTCTTTCGTTGGCGAACTTCGTTTTCCAATCGTCGAATTTGTTGATGAACAGGTCCGGATCGAGTAAGCCGTCGCGGTAGATCTTGTTGTAGTAACGGGCAGCCTCCAAGCCTTCTGACGTGTTGAGCCAGTGGACAAGATTGTGATCAGCGTCTTCCTTGTAGCCGTCTTTCAGCCCCCAGATGCCCATCACGTTGTTGATGTTGACTTGGTCGTTCCAGGACAGCGCGTACACTTTCTCGCCCTGGGTGTTCGTCGGGTGGGCCGCGACCATCTGTTTCAGCACCTCGTAATAGTCCTCGGGCGTTTCGATCTTCGGCGATCCCATCTCCTCGTACCAATCCATGCGGATGTGGGCCGTAAAGTCAGATCCCGGAAGATAGCCCCAGCCGCGGGGCAGTCCCCACAGCTTTCCATCCTCGTCCAAATACGTCTTGTACTTGTCGCCGAGCGCTTTCTTGATGTTCTGACCGTACTGGTCCACGTACGGGGTCAGGTCGATGAGCTTGCGCTGGGCTTTCCACTTGTCCACCGTATCGTCGTCCATTGCGGCGATCACTTCCGGATACTCGCCGGACGCGAGCATCAGATTGAGCCGTTCCTTTGGATCGACGTCGTATACGGTTTTCTTCAGGTCCACGTTGAAGTTGTCCAGCAAATAATCGTGCAATCGAACCGTATCTCTGGCTACCTTATCCGGATTATCCCGGTCCGCCTGGTAGAAGTTGATGACAGTCGGCTGCGCGGGTTTGACCCAGCCATAGGCGTTAGGCTGCCCCGGCGTCACCGCTCCGGAAGACGACGGCTGCTTCGGGGACGCCGCCGGTCCCTCCTCCTGTCCGGACGAACAGCCTGCCAACAACCCGACTGCAAGCGCTGTCGCTATAATGGTGCTCGATGTCTTTTTCACTCGCGTGAACTCCCCTCTTCTGTGATGGACTCGGCAAGCCGGCAGTTGCCGTCCGCCTCGTTAATTGTCATTGTAGTCGGCGGGAGACGATCGGAACATGTCGTTACCTTCGGAAAGTTGCGGTTTTCGCTACTCGTCGTAAAGCGTTTTCAGTAGCTGCCCATGTTTTTGCGGAAATCGCTGGGGGACAGACCGACATACTTTTTGAACAGCTTGGTGAAGTGCGGATAGTCCGGATAGCCGACCCGCTCAGCGATTTCGTACGTTTTCAGATCGCCCTCGCGCAGCATCTCGCAGGCTTTGGCGATCCGATATTCGATCAGATAGGTTTTGAAATTGCGGCCAGTCTCTTCTTTGATCATCTTGTAGAAATAGGCGGGAGACACGTCGGTCAGCGCCACGACTTCCTCCAGAGACAGTCCGGGATCGGGGTACCTCTCGTGAATGTACGCCAGAGCGTTACGGATCGCCGCCCGCTGACCCCAATTGCGCTCGGAGCGGATCGCGTCCGAATAGAAGCCCGCAAGACGACGAAGCCCGGCAGCTCCGCCTTCGAACGGCATCGTCGGCTCTTGAACGCCGAGACCGCGCTCCCGGATCAATCTTCGCAGACAGGCGGTCAGGTCCCCGTAAAGTTGGGCCTGTTCGCCTTCCGTCAGACGAGCTTCGCCTATTCGTTCCGCGACGGCCGCGAGGCTGCTCATCTTGCCCGCTTCGTCCAACAGCCACAGCTGCTCCGCGAGCCGCTCGACGATCGCCGTACACTCCCATAAGCAGCTTCTGTATCGCTCCAGATCGGCCATGCGTCGAATCCGGGAATCCCGCAGCCCGTTCAGCAGCTTGCTGACCGCCTCGACGTTCATCGGCTTGAGTAAATAATCTTTGACTCCGTAGCGCAGCGCCTCCTGCGCGTATTTGAAATCGTCGTAGCCGGACATGACGATCAATTCGATCGATTCGCTTCGCTGCCGGATGTTCGCGATCAGCTCAAGTCCGCTCATCACCGGCATCATGATGTCCGTGATGACGACGTCAGGATCATGCCGGGATACAAGCTCCAGCGCCTCTTGACCGTCCTCGGCTTCGCCTACGACCGTAAAGCCCGGACAATACATCTCGATAATTTTTCGCAGCCCCTGCTTGACGGCGCGTTCATCGTCTACTGTAATGACTTTAAGCATAGGATTTCACCTTTTCTTCGTGGTCTTCGCCGTCAGGCATCGAGAACGGCAGTCGGATGGCGATCACCGTGCCGGCCTTGTCCGAACGAACGATATGCAAGCCGTACGACTCGCCGAAAGTCATGCGGATCCGGTTGTGGACGTTCCACATGCCGATATGGTTTTCCACCTCCGCGGCTTCCTTCTCGGAGCGGCCGAACAGCTCGTTGTACCGCTCCATCGTCTCCGGGCTCATCCCTCCGCCCCGATCGGTAACGAGCAGCTCATAGCCAAGCGTCGTGGCGCGTCCGAACAAACCGATATAAACCGGTTTAAGGCGATGACGCTCGTAGCCGTGCTTAAAGCAATTCTCGACGATCGGCTGGAGCATCAGCCGAATGGCCGGCACCGCGGACAAGCCCGGCTCGTCGATGAGCACGTCCGTCTGCAGGCTGCCGAACCGCTCCATCTGGATTTCCAGATAAAAGCGGGTATGCTGGACTTCCTGCCGCAAGGAGACGCGCTCTCCGGGATTGCCGACGCTGTAACGGAAAATTTCGCTAAGCGAGACGATCATTTTGCTGATCTTGAAGTTGCCTTCGACGATCGCGTTGGAATTGACCACCTCTAGCGTGTTGTACAGGAAATGCGGATTGATCTGCGATTGCATGTAGCGCAGCTGCGATTCCTTCTGCTTGACCTCCATCTCCTTCTCCTTGAGCCGCGCGTTCTGAACGATGTTGATCAGATGCTTGATCTCGCTGACCATCCGGTTAAAGCTCAAATACAGGCTGCCGATCTCGTTTTTGCGATTCTCCGGCGCGAGCGCGTCGAGGTCGCCCCTTTCGGCCCGGAACATTAGCTTCTTGAGCAGCAGCAGCGAGCTCGTAAGCGGATGGACGATGACGCCCAGGATGACGAGGGATAGAACGAGCATGAGGACGATGACGATCAGAATGGACATTCGGCTGAACCGGACGAGAGGAGCGTTCAATTCGCGGAAAGGAACTTCCGAGACGAGAACGAGATTCGTCTTGTCCGAGTAGTTGAACAGGACGAGCTTCTTGCCCTCGGGCGAATCGATCTGCTTGGAGCCGCTCTCTTTGTTGAACACTTCGGAGACGTAATCCGGCAGCTTCCGCCCCTTCATCAACACTTCGTCCGGATGATAGAGAATGTTGCCCTGCTCGTCGGCGATCCACATGAAGCCGGTCCGGCCGAGCGTGACGCTTCGGCAGATGCGGATAATCTCGCTTAGCTTCAGGTCGACGATCAGCAGCCCGCTGGCCTGCTCCCGCTTAATGTCCAGAAACCGGATCGCCATGGCGATGACGTTCGTGTTGATCATCGCCTCCTGGCCCATGATCTGATACTTGCCCGTCTCCGCGATCCGGGACATGTAATCCGCGTATCGCTCCTGAGCGGACAGAAAGCTCGTGCTGGAGCTGGCGATCGCCTTGTCCGACACGAGCGAAATGCTGTGAATATTCTCGCGGTTGATCAGAATCGGCGTCAGCAGCTCCTTGTCGATTGCGTTGGACAGCTCGTACCGGACGTACGGATCGTCGAACGTCGAGCTCAGAAACCTCTGCGTCAGGGGAGCGGCCAGCAGCGGGAACGTCAGCTCCTGGATGTTCTCGAAATAGGTGTCCAGATGCGAATTCACCTGTTCGACGATCTGGTTGGTGTAATCGATCGCGTTCTTCTCGATCGCGTTCGCGGACGTCGTGTACCACAGCATGCCCATGACCACCACGATGAGGAAAATCGCCAGCATGAGCAAATAAACTTTCAGCTTAAGGGACATGTCCCGGAAATAAGCCATTGTCACTCTCCTTCCAAGCAGCTCCAAGATGCACAGTGTTGCCGAGATAACGCTTACAGTATAACACGGCGTCCGACGTTCGGTATGGCGTCCCTCCCTTCCCGGCTTGTCTCTTTCTCTACTAACTTGTGCTTTCCTTTCCTAAAATAAAACGGACAGAATTCAGGCCGGAACCGATCCGAATTCTATCCGTTTTTTCCATAACATATCCGTTGTCAAACCTGCGTCTCGGCCTTTCTGCCAATAAGCCGCCGCTCCGACACGATAAGGCCGACGAGCGTAAGCAGCGCTCCCGCCAGAGCCGTTGCGGTAATCGTCTCCTCCAGCAGCAAGTAAGCGGCAATCACCGTAATGACCGGCACCAGGTAGATGTAGGCGCTCGTGCGGATCGCTCCCAAAACGCCGACGCTCCAATTCCAGGCGACGAAGCACATCGCGGAGGCGCCCAAACCAAGAAACAGCAGATTAAACAGGTTGGCTCCTTCGGCAATGCGGTACAGATCCCAGCGAAAATCAAGCATCGCCGTCGCCGGAAGCATGAACAGCATCCCATAGAAAAAAACTCGCCGGGTGCTCCCGAGAGCCGGGCGGTCAAGACGGCTGACGATGCGCATCAGGACGGAATAGAACGCCCAGCAGACGCAAGCCAGGACAGCCAGCCCGTCCCCGAGCGGATTCAGCTTTAGAACGTAGCTGCCGTTGAACGAGATTAGAGCAATGCCCGCAAGCGCGATCAGAAATCCGATCAAGAACGACAAGTGCAGCCCTTCGTCCTTCAATATCAGATGAGCGGCCGCTGCGGTAAAAAACGGAGCGACGGACACGATAATCCCTACGTTGGATGCGTATGTATACGTCAATGCGATATTTTCCAGCAGAAAATACAAAGTGACTCCGCACAGCCCGGCCGCCGCGAACAACAGCTCCTCTCTCCATCGCCGAAAAGGGACGAAGCGAGGGTAGACGGCCCACAGCGCCGCATAGCCGATCAGAAACCGAAACACCAAAATTTCCAGCGGGCTGAAGTCGCTTAGCAGCACTTTGGTCGAAATAAACGTCGTACCCCAAATGACGATCGTGAGCAGCGTAGCGGCATGCGCGGCAGTCCTTAAGCGCTTATCCGTCATCTCGCCTCCCGCACCGGAGATGGCCGTTCGAAACGATCCCGCACAAAAATCCGCATGTACTGCCCCGGCGTCAAACCGATGTAACGCTTGAAAAAGTTCGTAAAATGGCTCTGATCGCTGAAGCCGGTCCGATGGGCCGCATCCGCCGGGGAGACTCCGCCCTCGAGCAGCTTCTTGGCGTTGCCGATCCGGATCGTCTCCAGATAGCTGTAAGGAGAAATCCCCCTCTGACGGGCGAAGGAGCGGAGAAAGTGGTACTTGCTGAGACCGGTCAGCCCGCTCAGTTCCTCCAACGTAATTTTATCCGCGTAACGGGCTTCCATATATTCGCATACCGCCTCGAAGCCGGACAGGGACTCGCCACCCGGTCCTTCCTGCTGCTCGGAAGCGTCCGAATGCCCCTGAAGCAGCTGGCCGATCAGGAAGAAGCTCAGCTCCTCCTTGACGAAATCCGTCTCCCCCCGCAGAATCATCTCGTGCAGCTGCTGCAAAGGCGCCGCCAGCTCGCTGTCAGGAACGACATTGCGCGAAAATCTCGGCAATTCGTCGTTGCCCGCAATCTCACGCACGATTCTCCGCATTCCTTCCGCATCGATATTGAGGCTGCGATAATCCATCGGCCGGCCGTCAACCTGCTCGCAGGAGTGAACGTCCCTCGGGTTGAACAGGATGATGTCGCCGGGATTAATGATATAGCCCTTATTGTTGCACTGCATATACCGTCTGCCGCTCTCTATAAATCCAATGACATAATAATCATGAAAATGATGGGGGAATTTCTGCATCAATCCTTGAAAACGATAGGCTTCGATACGCAAATCCGCATCGTAGCATACGGTTCTGAGCTCTTCCGGCACTTCTTATCCCTCCTAAGCGGTTCCTCTGTAACTATACCAGAAAAGCCGCTTGGGGAGATTGGACGATATTGCTCAGGGCTTCGCTCCAGGGCTCTATTCGAGACGATGCGCGACGATGTTGACCAGCTTGCCGAACGGGTCGCGAACGTAGAAGCGGCGGACGCCCCACGGCTCATCGACCGGTCCGTACTCGATCGCAAAGCCGGCTTCCTTCATTCTCTCATGCGCCTCGTCCACGTCGTCGACCTCAATCGACAGGTCGGGCGTCGGCGTCTGCGACCCGCCTTGCGCGGCGAAGCTGATTTGAACGCCCATTCGCTCGCCCGATCCGTACGTGACGATCCAGCCGTGGTCCATAAGCGGCTCCAGCCCCAGCACGTCCCGGTAAAAGCTGCGCGCCGCCTCGATTCGCTGCGTCTCAATGTTGGCTACGATTCGTTTGACTCGCATCATTCATTAAGCCTCCTTCGATCGCTATAACTATAGTAATTGGATAGGACGAGACAAAATCCTTTCGCGTTGCAAATCCTGTTTCTCAATCTCCCACGTGCGCCAGCTTGTCGGGATTCCGGACAACGTACAAGTTGCGAATCGCCCCGTCTTCGACGTGAAGCATCCCGACGGTATGAACGCCTTCGCTTGACCGGAACAGAATGCCGTACTGGCCGTTCAGACGGCGCACTTCCATGCTGGAATGGCCTTCGTCCGATACGAATCGGGCCAGCGTCGCCAGGAGGAACCGCGCGACGAGCTCCCCCGTCCTGATCGGCTTGACGGCCGCCGAAGCTTTGCCGCCTCCGTCGGCCACGAGCACCGCGTCCGGATCGAGCAAGGCCAGCATTCGGTCCATGCTCCCCTGCTTGAGCGCGTCCATAAAGCTGTAAGCCCATTCGGGATTAGCCGCTTCGGTTGAGACGCTCTTGTCGTCTTCCCGTCCGAGCTTAGCGCTGGCGCGGCTGAACAGCTTGCGGCAGTTCACCTCGCTCTTGTCGATCAACTCGGCGATCTCCCGATATTCAAAGCCGAGCGCTTCTCGAAGAACGAAAACAACGCGTTCTGTCGGCGACAGCCGCTCCAGCAAGACGAGCATGGCATAGGACAACAGATCGTCGCGGGCGACCGCCTCCGACAAATCCTCGTCCGAACTCAAGAGCGGCTCGGGAAGCCATTCTCCGAAATACTCCTCCCGCTTCTTGCGCGCCGATTTATTTAAATCCCTGCAGCGGTTCGCGACCATTTTGCACAGATAAGCTTTCGGTTCGGCCAATCGTTCCGGAGGCACGTCGTATACTTTCAGAAAAACGTCCTGTACCACATCCTCCGCGTCGGATACCGATCCGGTCAATTGATAAGCGAGCTTGAACAGCAGCCCCTTATACTGCATATATAACTCCCGCGCGTACCCCTTCTGCATTTCCCTACCTACTCCCTTTTCTTTTCGCCTATAGATAGCCTTAAGAATTAAACGAAACAGGAGCCGTTTTTGTGACATCGCCTGCCGGCTGGCTCTCCTCGCGATCGCTTGGCTGTCGCCTGCCCGGCGTTCGTGCTGTTCAGCGCGCACCGTATCGAACTTTCCAATACGCTTAAGAACGCGTATCTGATCGGACTCGTGTATCCCGCTCTCTACAACGTCCTCCCCTTGATCTTATTGATGCTGGGAAGCCTGCGGCGAAGGCGCAAGACGGCGAACGCCGCCTGAGCCGGCTCGTCGTCCGTGTCACAGAACAAATCCGGTCATCGTTATATGTACGAAGGGAGAAATACGAAGTTGCGTATTCGAACTTCAAACCAAAGCAAAGAGAGGTAATTAACGATGGCACAACGGATCAACTATATGCAGCAGTCCCCCGAGTTCTTCAAGAAATTGCTGGAATTCAGCAACACGGAACAGACGGGAGCGATCGAAGAGAGCATTCTTCATCTGGTTCATATTCGCGCTTCGCAAATCAACGGGTGCGGCTTCTGCCTGGACATGCATATCAAGCAGGCCAAAATCCACGGAGAAAGAGAGCTTCGCCTCTATCATCTGTCGATTTGGCGGGAATCGACTTTGTTCGAACCGCGGGAACGGGCCGCTCTGGCCTGGACCGAAATTTTGACCAAGCTGCCTGAGCACGGCGTTCCCGACGACGTCTATCATCGCGTTCGCGAGCAGTTCTCCGAGAAGGAGCTCTCGGATCTGACCTTCTCGATCATGGCCATCAATGCCTGGAATCGCGTTAACGTCGCCTTCAGAACTGTTCCCGGTTCCGCCGACACGGCGTTCGGCTTGACGAAAGCGGGATTGAACTGATATGAAAATCGTAGTGACGGGATAGGAGCCCCAAATCGAAAAGAGGAGCCGTGCGATGAGCACGGCTCTTCCAATTCAACCGATATTATTTAGTGCTATCGCTACTTTGGCGATTTTTAATAAACTGCTCGCCCCATTCGCATAATTGATCGAGGATCGACTTCAGCGAATTCCCTAATTCGCTGATGTAGACGACCTTCGGCGGCACTTGATTGTAGACGGTTCGCTTGACGATCCCGTCCGCTTCCAGCTCTCGAAGCTGCTGTGTCAACACTTTTTGCGAAATATCCGGGATTTCCTTCCTGATTTCGCTCGTTCTCATCGGCCCGCCGTTCAGATAGCACAGGATCAACAACTTCCACTTGCCTCCTATGACCTCCAAAGTCGCTTCCGCCGGGTTATTGTAAAATCGCTGTATTTCTTTTTCCATAATGAGTCACCCTCGAAAGTTACTTGTTGGTACCTATAGCACCTTCCGGTTACAGAGGAACAAAAAAGTGCGTTCTTCCCTGATCGGCCTGCCTACTGCATAATCCAATAGTACCACAATTTATGAAATCGAAAGGGGATTAAAATGAAAGTATTGACCGTTGTGTCGCACCCGAGGGTGGATTCCTTGACCTTTGCCGTTGCCGCTCGATTCGTCGAGGGCCTTGCCGACGCTGGCCACGAAACCGAGGTGCTGGATCTGCATCGCATCGGGTTTAATCCCGTTCTGTGGGAAGCGGACGAGCCCGACTGGGCAGGGGAAAAAATATATTCGGCTGAAGTTCGGGCGGAAATGGAACGCATGAGCCGTTACGACGCGCTTGCCTACGTTTTTCCGGTGTGGTGGTACAGTGTGCCGGCTATGCTGAAAGGGTATATCGACCGGGTATGGAACAAAGACTTCGCATACGGAAGGAATAAGTTGCGGCATAAGCAAGTGCTGTGGCTGGGGCTGGCGGCGGATTCGAAGGAACATATGGCGAAGAGACAATACGAGCAGATGATGAACCAGCACCTGAATATCTCTATCGCCGATTATTGCGGCATTTCGAACAGCAGGGTCGAGCTGCTGTACGACACGCTTAGTTCAGAGCCTGAAGTCCGCGAAGAGCTGCTGTCGAATGCTTATCGGCTCGGACTTGACTATGAAAACAAGCTTTGAGTAAAGGCTGCGGCTAGCGGAAATCGAGTAGATTGGGGAGCCCTCCCGCTTCCCGGCAGGAATTCAGGAGGGCGCTGTCCCCGTTGCCGAGCATTCCGTCTGAATCGGGAAGCGGCTTCTTAGCGGCCGTTGCCCGCCGCTTCGTTAATAGCAGCGATGACTTCGCTCTTCCCCACAGCACGAACTTGTGCTGCTTGCCGGATCGATCGGTCACCTTCATTCCGTTAGGCACCACCAGCAGCGAGTTTCTCTTGTCGGCGCGTTCGATCACGCCAAGCGGAAGCTCCAGCGGAGCAGATTGAATATTGACAGCATGCGGCTGAAAGATCAGCTTGTCCGAAGTGACCGTCAGCGTGCCTCCGACAGCTTCGATGCCCCGGAACAGATTGGCTTTCTTTTGTACCAGTACCTTCTGAGTCTTCTCTCCGCTCATTGAAATCTCTCCTTGATTCGATTTAGAAAGCCTTCTTAACCCGGTTCGGCGAAACCTCAGTCGATATCGGCAATCTGCCATCCTTCATCGGTTTCCTTGGGCTTGAGAAAAACATATTGGCTGTTGAACATTTCGCCTGTTTCCATAATGTCTTCGGCTTGAACGACCGCGATATAGAAGCGCCTCTGCTCCCGAATCTCGATGTCGCTTGTCAACTTCACCCTTTGGAGTTTATATCGCGGCAGTCCGTTTATCGGGCTTTCCTCATAGAACAGCTCCATGTACTTGCTTTCGTTCCCTTCCTGGACATACTTGATTCTGTGATTGATCAACCGCACGATGTCCAGCTCGTCTCCCTCGTACTTATCCTCGGAGATGTACCCGGCTCCTCCGTTATCTCCGTCTTTAGCCGAACAGGCCGACAGCAGAAATACAAGACAGATCGCAAACAGTATCTTTTTCACGACGGGCCCCCTTCATGGTATTGTTCTCCGTGGCGATTGTCTCGCCTGCGTTATTCGCATTTGACAGCTTTCGACCCTTTTCGATCCATTGTACCACAAAAGGGAATATGTGGTTATAACTCCGCACTTAAACCTCAAAAGAGCCCGAAGCAAGCTTCAGGCTCTGAGGCACATCCTCATCCATTCATCCAACCTAACCATTCAAACTATGAAAATACTCTCTGACTTCCTTCCAGTTATTCACCCTTACAAAGCCGGTCTCGTACATGTTGAGAGGAGAAGTGTACAAAATCCCCTGCCCCTTGAAGCGCTTGAAGTGCCGGCTGTTGTCGTCGATCAAATAATCGGCGTCGATGATGCTCTTGTCCCCGCAGAACACGAAGTTCATCTCGTTCAGGAACGGGAAGTGTTCCTTAAGCCACCTGTACTTCGCGGTGAACGAGGCGGGCACCTCCATGGCGGCCGTCGCGATGAAAATTTCGTAACGCTCGCTGAGCTCCCGAATGACTTCCTGACTGTCCGGCATAACGGGCAGATCCCCGAAGAACAGAGGGTCCTCCAAGCATTCGTGGAGATAGACCTCCATCTGGGGGTCCAGCTCTTGGAACCGCGTCCCATGAAGCTGTTCCACCGTAACGCTGCCGTTGAAGCTGCGATTGAAATGGAGCAAATACTTCCCGATAAAGTCGGCGATGACTTCATCCATATCGATTGCGATTCTTTTCATTCAAAGGCCTCCGCTATATATCTGTAGGAGCGAACCCGCTTCTCGAAATCGTGAATATGCGAGACGATCATCAACTCGTCCAGATGAAGCCGATCCGCGTAGCGCTTGAGCGCTTCCTTCACTTGCCCCGGCGTGCCGATAAAACGGCGAGTCCGCATCTGCTCGAGCACCTGCTGCTCGGCGAGCGAGTAAGGGTATTCCGAAGCGGTCTTCACCGAGGGCATTGAACCAAGCTCCTGCCCGGTAAGCAGCTTAAGGAAGAACAGCTCGTTGCTTCTCGCCAGTTGTCGCGCCTCCTCTTCCGTGTCGGCGCACACCGCCATGACGGCAGCCAGCGCTTTGGGCTGAGCGCAATAGGACGAGGGCTGAAAGTAGGAGTTGTAGTGCTGGAGCGGCTCGTCCCCCGCCGCTCCGAAAAACTGCGCGAACGCGTACGGCGTGCCCAGCTGAGCCGCGATCTTGGCGGTGCCTTCGCTGGAGCCGAGCAGCCACAGCTCGGGCATGCCTTCCGTCTCCGGAAACGCCCGCAGCCCGGAAAAACGGTGATTGGCCGGATTGTCGTCCCGCAAGTAATGATACAGATCGACGATCTGCTGAGGGTACGGATCGACCTCGTGCCGCTTATGCTCCTGCAGCGCTCTGGTCGAGAGCGGACTCCCGCCCGGAGCGCGCCCGAGGCCCATGTCGATCCGGCCCGGATGCAGCGCCTCCAGCAGCCTGAAGTTCTCGGCAACCTTGTAGGCACTATAGTGAGGGAGCATGATGCCGCCAGATCCGATGCGGATCGTCTTCGTGTGTGCGGCGACATGCGCCATCAGAATTTCCGGACTTGAGGATGCGAGCGCGGCGCTTCCGTGATGCTCGGATACCCAGAAGCGGCAATATCCGAGCTTCTCCGTCTCCTGTGCCAGCGCCACCGTCTCGTCCAGTGCGTCTCTCGCGGACCTGCCTTCGTTCACGTGAGAATGTTCGAGTACGCTTAGTTTCATGATGTTTCGAAGCCTCCATGCTTCTTGTTCGTGCGTCCATGCACAAAAGAGCCCGCGATTCCGCGGGCTCCTCTCGTAGCCGTTAGCGTTTGTTGAAGATGTCGGTCAGAACGGGAACGATCTGCGACTTCCGGGAAACAACGCCCTTCAAGAACGCGCGGTTGTTCTCGATCTTCACCTTGTAAGCCGCTTCGACCGCGTCTGCCGCTTTGCCAAGGGCAAGGCCGACGGAATCGTTGTTCAGAATGTCGGTTACGACGAACAGGAACAGGTCGAGGCCCTTCTCATTAATGATGTTCGTCAGCGCGTCTTCGAGTTCGCCCTGCTTGGACAGAACGTCGTTGACGTCGACTGCGTTGACTTGGGCGATCTCGACTTTCGCTTGGCCCATGCTGAACTCCTTGGCGTCCAGGGAGATGAGCTGCGCGATCGTCTTGTCGCTCAGGTCCGCGCCGGCTTTCAACATGTCGAGGCCGTAGCTCTCTGCGTCGACTCCCGCGATAGCGGCGAGTTCCTTGGCGGCGGCAACGTCCTGAGCTGTGCAAGTCGGGGACTTGAACAGCAACGAATCCGAGATGATTGCAGACAGCATCAAGCCGGCAACGTTCGCAGGAACGGTCTTGCCGTTCTCCTTGTACAGCTTGAGCAGGATCGTCGCGGTGCAGCCTACCGGCTCGGCGCGATAGTACAGAGGAGCGCTCGTCTCGAAGTTGGCGATCCGGTGGTGGTCGATAACCTCGAGCACCGTTACTTGATCGATGTCGGAGGCGCTCTGCTGGCGTTCGTTATGATCGACGAGAATGACGCCTTTCGCTTCGCCGGCAACCGTCTCGACAAGGCGCGGAGCCGCGAAACCGAACTTGTCCAGCGCGTATTGGGTTTCGCCGCTGACGGCGCCCAAGCGAACCGCTTCGACTTCTTCTCCGAGTTGGGTTTTCAAATCCGCATAAGCAATGGCAGAACAAATCGTATCCGTATCCGGATTTTTGTGACCGAAAATCAATACTTTGCTCATTTTCTTGCTCCTCATCTATGATATTGGCGAGAAAAGTATACCGCAAAAGCGACATCGGAATCAAGACAAACCCCGCTCTATTCCGATAGACTTACCTCGTCATTCCTCCGATAAAACCGCAAGATAACGTAATTCGCCGTCTCCCGATTTGTGGTACAACTAAGAGATCAAAGTCTAATCGCAAGGAGAGCCGTTCATGAACCGCACGATTCGCATTCCCGTTCCCGCCGAATTCGACTTTTCCGTTAATCTCGATTACTTGTCGCGATCCCCCGACGAGAGCCTATACCGCATCCGCGACGGCCGGCTGTACAAGACGATTCCCGTCGGTTCGAGCGCCGCTTTCTTCGAGGTCGGCGCCGAGCCTGGCTTCCTGCTCGTTCGTCCGCTGGACGACGAGCCATGGAGCGGTGAAATCGAGCGCGAGGTCACCGCTTATACGAGAGAGTGGTTCGACCTCGATAACGATCTTTCCCCTTTTTACGAGTTGGCAAGCCGCGACCCGATTCTGCACGGCATCGTCCCCAGACTGCATGGCCTGCGCAACATGGGCATTCCCGACTTGTTCGAAGCGCTCTGTTGGGGCATTATCGGGCAGCAGATCAATCTGGCGTTCGCCTACACGCTCAAGCGCCGGTTCGTTGAGACGTTCGGGCGGCAAGTCCGGCGCGGAGACGTCGACTGCTGGCTGTTCCCCGAGCCTCGCGACATTGCCGGGCTGGACGTTGGCGACATTACGGCTCTGAAGATGACGACGAAGAAGGCCGAGTATTTGATTGGCGTCGCCCGCCTGATCGCGGACGAAGAGCTCGGCAGAGAGAAGCTGCTGGAAGGCGACATCCGCTCCGCGGAAAAAAAGCTCGTCTCGATCCGCGGCATCGGGCCTTGGACGGCCAACTATGTGCTGATGAGATGTCTGCGCTATCCGTCCGCCTTCCCGATCGACGACGTCGGTCTGCACAATGCGATCAAAGCGGTGCTGCAAGAAGAGCAAAAGCCGACCGTAGCACGGATCAAGGAGCTGGCGGTCGGCTGGCAAGGCTGGGAGGCGTACGCGACGTTCTACTTATGGCGCGTGCTCTACTAAAGGAGCGAGAACGGCTGCCGGGCGAAGCTCGGACTTTAATTACAGAAATTAGCCGATTCATCCCATTCCTTCAGGCGTGGGATGAATCGGCCTAGGAAAAGGGCTGTCCGCCGGACAGCTTAGTTGTCCTACAAAGTCTTCAAAGCGATAAAATAGAAATAGGTGTTCGCTCATTGAAAATGTCAATTATATTTTGGCTTTGCAACACGAGAGCTATTGTTCTCCGTTTCTTGAATAGCTTTATTTTCTGATATGCTTTATCAACTTATCTATCGCTAAACCGACTAAATACCAAAAGCCAATTGCTAATAACACTGTTATTAACCTAAAGTTATAATTTTCAATATCATCATATCCAAGCAAGAGTTTAATGACATATTCAATATTGCTTACAAGATTGGCTCTTACTTGGTTTACTCCTTCGCCAAATCCACGATTGAAACTTTGGTCAATGAATATGGCCAAAATAGTCATAATAATTTGGATACCTGGCAAAATCAATTTTAATTTTAATAGCCTACGCATCAGTCTCCGCCAATCTGTTTTGATATCACAGGATTAGTCAAAGAATAATCCGGTGAATGCAATCGACTGTTTCCTTGAAAAAATAAACAAACAAATAACATTCAAGTCAGTCCCCGCTAATATCATTGTCTGCTTTCTCAAAACAAAGATTTATCGTTCGATATTTTCTTCATTTGTCCTTGCTTCACGAATAGTTCCGCCTTTCAAGTTATGACATGCGTCGGGTCAGGCTGCCGGGATAACGGGCTTTGGCATCCGCGCCCTTTTTTAAATCCTCGACATGTAGCTCCGGCTAATGCCCAACTCCCGGGCGATTTCCCGCTGGTACGTTTGTCCCCGCCGCCGTCGAGGCCGAACGGCCGCGGATCATTTCCTGCTCCCGGTCGTCCAGGATGTCGAAATTGCGGGTATCGGTTCGACGATGATGGGGAAATTCCTTTCTGAATTTGGAAATTCACTGATTCATTCTATAGAGCTAAGAATCCCACTGCTTTAGCCGTGCGGAGGCTCAAAGCTCCGACAAGTAGCTGCCGTAGCCTTCCTCCGCCATCCGATCCTTCGGAATAAACCGCAAGGAAGCGGAGTTTATGCAATAACGCAGCCCGCCCGGCTTCGGCCCGTCGTCGAACAAGTGGCCGAGATGCGAATCGGCTTCCCGGCTTCTGACTTCGATGCGGTACATGCCGTGCGTGAAGTCCTGACGTTCCTGGATGCTGCCTCCGTGCAGCGGCCGGGAGAAGCTCGGCCAGCCGCAGCCCGCGTCGAACTGATCGCGGGAGCTGAACAACGGCTCTCCGGAGACGATGTCGACGTAAATGCCGGGCTCCGTATTATTGTAAAATTCGTTGCGGAACGGAGGCTCGGTGGCGCTGTTCTGCGTCACCTCGAACTGCATCGGCGTCAGCCTCTGGCGCAGCTCCTTGTGCAGCGCTTCTTTATCCTTCGATGTATTCCAATGCTGCTCGATGAACGAGTCCCGGCCCGAGCCGTGACGATAGTATTTGTATCTGAGCGGATTTTTGAGATGGTAGTCCTGATGATACTCTTCCGCTGCATAGAACTCGACCGCCGGTTCGATCGCGACCGCGATCGGCTTGTCGAACCTTCCGCTCGCTTGAAGCTCCGCCTTGGAAGCTTCGGCCTCCCGATGCTGCTCCTCGTCGTGATAGAAAATAACGGGACGATAGGACGAGCCCCGATCGTGAAATTGACCTTCCCCGTCGGTCGGATCGACCGAACGCCAGTAGATGTCGAGCAGCTTGCGATACGGGAACAGTCCCGGATCGAACGTAATCTGCACCGCCTCGGTATGCCCGGTCGTCTCCGAGCACACTTCCTCGTAGGTCGGATTGACGGTATGGCCTCCTGTATAGCCGGATACGATGCCGTGGATGCCGGGCAGCTCCTCGAACGGCGTCACCATGCACCAGAAGCATCCTCCGGCGAAAGTCGCTTTGTGAAGCGACGGTTGAGCGTTGTTTTCCATGTCGAATCTCTCCCTCCCGTTTCCTTAATCGCTTGTATTCTGCTTCTATTGTAAACAATATCGAAGTCCGATTCCAATCCCTCCCCCGGCGCGCGTTCCCCTCGCTCATTTGCTCGTTTTCGGATATGATAAACGTATAAGAAAACGTTCACTGGACGGGGAGGAATGGCCGATGGGCATGAACGCTTTGGAATGGCGGTGCAAGGACGAGACTCTTATGCACGCTTGCGAGTGGAGCCCGGATTCCTTCGGCGGCAGCCCCCGGGCGGTCGTCGGGCTCGTCCACGGCATGGGCGAGCATATGGGGCGCTACGCTCATCTGGCAGAGATGCTGAACGCCGAGGGCTACGCCGTGCTGGGGTTCGATCAGCGGGGACACGGCAAAACCGCGGGCAAGCGCGGCCACGTGCCGGCGTACGAATCGCTGCTCGAAGGCGTGGATCTGCTGCTCGACGAGGCGCAGCGGAAATACCCCCGACTGCCGGTGTTTCTGTACGGTCACAGCATGGGCGGCAACGTCACGCTGAATTACTTGCTGCGGCGGCAGCCCGCCATCCGCGGGGCGGTCGTGACGGGACCTTGGCTGAAGCTGGCGTTTAAGCCGCCTTCGCTGCAATCGATCGTGGGCAAAGTCGTCGAGCGGGTATATCCGGCCTACACGAACAATCGGCCGATGGTCGCGGAGCATCTGACGTCAGACCCGGCGATGATCGAGCGGTACGTGAACGATCCGCTCGGACACGGGCAGATTACGGCGCGCTTCTTCTTCGGCGTCCAGCGGGCCGGGCTGTGGGCGCTTGGCCATGCGTATATGCTGCAGGTTCCGCTGCTGCTGATGCATGGCGGCGACGACAAAGTGACGTCGATCCACGCGAGCAAGGCGTTCGCCGGCAAGGCTGGCAGGCGCGTCGATTGGCGAGAATGGCCGGAGTTCAAGCACGAGCTGCACAATGAGTCGCGGCGTGAGGAAGTGTTCTCCGTCATTCGCGACTGGCTCTCGGCCCAGTTAAACAGATGAATGCGAAGAGGCTGCTCCGGGATCTATGCGATCTCGGGCAGCCTCTTCGATTAGTCGGGCGCTCTATTGCTGATAATACTGACGAAGAAGCGGAATGAGTCCAAGCGGATTTCTCCGCAAATCCTTGGCGCTGAAGAAGATGTCTCCCTGCACCTCGATCACGTTCTTGTTGTAGTTCAACTGGTTAATCATTTCCTGGGCGCTGCTCCAGCCGGCTTCCTTCGTGCCAAGCTTGTAAGGGGCGTGGCCGATCAGCAGCTCGACGTTCGTCCCCCGCACCTCGTTGGCCCACCAGTCGACCAGTTTGTCGTAGCGGGCGACCTCGAACGATAGGCTCCAATAAATTTGCGGAGCGACATAGTCGATCCAGCCTTGCCTGATCCACGTGCGAACGTCGGCGTACATGCTATCGTACGTCGTCACGCCGGCCCGCGTATCCGATCCGGTCGGATCGTCGGCAATGTTACGCCATACGCCGAACGGGCTGATGCCGTACTGCAGCTGAGGCTTCTCCCGGTGGATCGATTCGCCCAGCTCCTTGACGAACCGGTTGATGTTGTCCCGCCGCCAATCGGCTTTGTTGCCCAGCTTGCCCGGATTGTAAGCCGCATAAGCGGCATCGTCCGGGAACGTGCCGCCGGATGGATAGAAGTAGTCGTCCAGATGGACGCCGTCGATGTCGTAGCCCCGAACGACTTCCATAATCGCGTCGATAATGTGCTGCCGCGCTTCGGGAATGCCCGGATTGATATAATGCTTGCCTCCGGACAGGGCGATCCACTCCGGATGGGCGATCGCGACATGATTCGCCGCCAAGCTGTCCGTCTTCCCGTCGACCGTCGCGCGGAACGGGTTAAACCAGGCGTGGAATTCCATTCCCCGCTTGTGCGTCTCCTCGATCATGAACGCCAGCGGATCATAACCCGGATCCACTCCCTGCTTGCCGGACAAATAGCGCGACCACGGAACGAGCGCGGAAGGATAGATGCTGTCGGCGGACGGACGCACCTGCACGAACGCGGCGTTCAGCCCCATTCCCTGCAATTCGTCCAGCAGCTGCACGTATTCCTGCTTCTGCTTCTCCGCTTGCCCGTACGACTTATCGGACGGCCAATCCAGATTGTACACGGTGGATACCCATGCGCCCTTCAGCGATTCGCGTTCGGACGATCCGTCGCGCGTCTGAAGCAAGATCGTGCGCGAAGCCTGCTGCCAAGTCACGAGCAGCTGCAACTGTGTTCCGACGAAGCGAAGCGGCACCATGACGCGTCCGTTCACGACCTGAACGGTCGTCTCCAGCTCCGTGCGCTGCCCGTTGACGAGAGCGAACTTCTGCCCCATCGTCATCTCGAGCACTTGGCCTTCATGGCGAATGGTCGCCGTCTTCGTCGCTTGCGACCAGCCGACGTTCGCTCCCAAGCTCTTGCTGATGACGCTCAGCGGCACCATCGTCACGTTCGCCTTCGGAATGATGAACGGCGGAACGTCCGTCACGATCTTCTTCCCGTCGAGATAGATGCCGATCTGCGGCTGGGAAGCCGCGCGGGCGTCCGACTGGCCGAAGAGCGGCGCCAACATCGCGACGATCAGCGCGGCGCACAGCAGCTTCGTACCTCGATTCCTCCACATGCTCATTGCTGCAAAGCCTCCGAATCTCTTATTCTCTTGACCCGCCGCCAAGCGGATACAATCATTAGACGACCGAATCTCCCGGGAGTTGCAGTGAAACGCAGAAATGGGAGCAAAAAAAAGAGGAACCTCCCCAAGCCGTCAAAGTCGACTCGGATCGGGCTCCTGCTATGAAAAGGTTGCCGAATGCGATTCATTTTCAAACTTACGGGAGAAACTGCTGCGTAATTTTAACGACGACTCCGTTCACGATCGACAGATGGTAAGGATAATCCCGCAAATTCATGGCCGAGTCGTCCTCCAACAGCGCCAGGAACTTGTCGAGAGAAATCTGCTCGTTCCATACGGTGTCCGCTTCGGCGACGTCGCCCGTCCGGTCGTAAATCTGCATGAACACCTGCGCGTCCGGCGCGAGCTTCAGCCTCTCGACCGTCGTGTCGTCGTTAACGATGTAATAGCCGTCCGGAGCTTCGTCCATGCCGGAGTCGGCTTCCCTTTCGCGGAAAATCGCGTTAGCCGCTTCCCCTTCGTACCACTCTATGAAATCCGCATCCGCATAATAGCCTCCGTCCTCCTGATAGATTGCGCCAACGTAAGCGACGCGCGTGTTCTCGTCTTTGGGAACCGGCGTGTATTCGTAGGTATTGGCTTGAATCGACCCGAACGACATAAACCCGAACAACACGGCGACTAAGCTGATGAGCAGTTTGTTGACCATTACCGCATTCTCTCCTTCAGAGGCCCGTGACAGCAGCCTTCGCTTTCCTATTACCCATTAGACGGATCAGGCAAACGGAAAGTTACATGTCCGCGTCGGAAAAATTAAAATTTTCTCATCCCAAATTATGCCTATACGTCAGGTTATTGCAGGGATACGGATTTTAGTCTGCGTGGACTCGTCGCCGTGGAAGAAAATTGCGCTCGGGTTGTACCGGGGCTACTCGAAAGACCGGCGGGCCGGCCAGGAGCCTTGCAGCTTGCGCAGCAAAATGATCTGTCCGACATGGTAGCCGTCGTGAGCAAGCAGGTTATGCGCCCACTTGCCGATCGGCGTATGCGGCAGCTTCTCGTCCAGCCGCTCCTCCGCAAGCGCGGCAAGGCGGTCCCGAATGTCGAAATGCACTTTCTCCAGATTCGATATCGTATTCCTCCAGCCATCCTCCGTTGCGTCTCCGATCGCGAAAGTGTCGTCGTTGGTTACTCCTTCCGGGTATTCCCTCTCCTCTCCCGTCAACCGTCTTAGAAACCGCTCCTTATAGTAAAGCAAGTGCCGAGCCGTCTCCCAGATCGAATTGACGGAGCTGCCTTCCGGCTTCCACGCCGCTTGCTCCGCGGTCACTCCGTTCAGCGCCTCCGAAAACGGAGGGTACCACTCTTCCTTTCCGTACGCGCTGTCCCAAGCTTGAAGAAGCGTCTCTTTTCCGTTCATCCCGATTCCTCCTCTTTCATTGTAACTATCAAATATAGTTTTACAGGTTACATTGAAACTGTAGCATGTGTTCGATACCGCGTCAAGTAACTAGCATAACCCCGATACAACTGTTACAATATAAAACAAATTTCGATAACGGAGGATGCCGGACATGCTTTGGGACGACTTTATGAACAGCTTGCATCGCGACTGGCGAGGGGACGGGCGGGAGGACGATCGGCTGGACGATCCGGCCTGGCTCCAGGAATGGGCGGACAAGCTGCCCCTTGCCGCGGAAGGAATGCCCGAAGAGGAGCAGCTTGATTCGCTGAAGCGGCTTCGCGCACTGCTTTACCGCATGGCGCGGGCGTTCGTGGACGGCCTCTTGCCCGAAGCGGCGGATTTCGAACGGTTGAACGCACTCATGGCTCGCGGGCAAGTCGCCCGCAGACTGTCCGCTTCCGCCGAAGCCGAAGACCGCCGTTACGAGGTCGAGCTCGTTCCGCTCGAAAGCGGCTGGCCGGCCGTCGAGGCGGAGATCGCCGCCTCCTTCGCCGCCATGCTCTCGGAAGGGGAGCCGTCCCGCATCCGGTTCTGCGACAACCCGAGCTGTCTCTGGGTGTATTACGACGATACGCGCAACCGGTCGAAGCGTTACTGCGACGACAAGCTGTGCGGCAACCTGATGAAGGTTCGCCGTTTCCGCGCACGCAAAAAAGCCGAGGCAGCCGCAGCCTTGGGCTCCGGTCATGCCTCGGATGATTCTCAATCCTGAATCGCCATCGCGGCGCGATCGACGGCATTGTCGTCCCGCTTCGCGCTACCTCTCGTTCCACGAGGCTCTGACATAACCGATGCGCATGCCGACCCGCTCCATGTTCCGGTGGCTCGGGGACAGGAATGCGCACTGGCCGACGACGAGCCCGCAGCCTTCGGCGAACGCGTCTCCGATTCTTCTTCGCAGCAGCGCGGTCTGAATGCCGCGTCCGCGATATTCCGGCAGCGTCGCCGCGAACGTTAGGGACGCTGTCCCCTTGCTCGTATGCGATACGGCGACTCCGGCCGGAAAACCTTCCCACAGCGCAACGTAGAAGCGCCACCCCGGACGACCGTACAGTACCCGATTGTTCGCCGCTACGGGGGCAATTCCGCTGTCCGGCAAGCCGGTGCCGCGGCAATGTACGGTCGCGTACAGCTCGAATTCATCTTCCCTCAGCAGCCGTACCTCCAACTCGTCCGCATGCGGCTCCAGAGGAAGCGCCTCCGCGTCCGCCGCCGTCAAAGCCATCGACGTATGGAAGCCCGTCTGATAGAAGCCAAGCTCGTCCAACCGCTTCATCAGCTCCTGATCGGCCAATCCCGGCACGAGCTCGAACTGCGGCTTGCGTCCGCGGGACCGATAAAAATCGACGATGGCAGCCAGCGCGTCCCCTTCGCCGCTTCTTAAGCCCTTGACCGTGTTGAACGTCGCCCAAGGCATCGTCTTGCTATAGAAGCACGCCGCACCTCCAAAGCGCGCGATCTCGATCCCTTCCGGGTTGCCCGGCCGGCTCCGAATCGCTTCCATGCGGTCCAGCATGTAGCCGATCTCCGAGCTTTCGATCGCTTCGGTCCGATCCGATAACCGGTTCGCCTCCCTCATGCCGATCCCTCCACCATCCAATTTGTTCCCTTCAAGATCGCTTCGACCGCCTCTTCGACCGTCATCTCCGTCGTATCCAACACATGGCGGTCGTCCGGCCGCGACTCCCGGATTTCCCGCAGTCCGGCGAGACACCGCTCTCCCATTCTGTATTCGGGCGCTCGCAGAGCGTCTCTGCGCAGCAGCTCGTCCTCTTTCATGACTAAAACAACGTATTTCACCGCGACATCCTGACCTCGCAACGCCTCCGCAATCGCCCTCGCATTGTGCGGAAAAGCGACATAGTCGATGACGACGTCATGCCGCTCCCGAATGAAGTTGCGGGTCAGCGACTCGATATTGCGCCAGATCAAACCGGTATGATAATCGCTGAGCCAAGGCATCTCGTAGCCGCCGACCACCATCCGGTCCACCAAATCCCCTTCGATGTGCGCGCTTCGGGGCAGCTTGGCGGCGATCGACTTGGAGGTTGTCGATTTGCCCGCTCCCGCAGGGCCGGAAATCACGTAAACCGTAATCGCCATACAGCGTTCGCTCCTGTCTGAACAATGGCGACAGCCCCCTGACGCCGCTGGGGGCCGGGGGCTGTCCGCACGATTCGATTACTTCAGAATCTCGTATTTCCCGATAAGGGGAAGCGGCTTCGCCTGGCCGTTCGCCGCGGCAAGAATGCCGATAATGACGAGGCAGAGAATGCCGATATTGGCCAACGGAAGCAGCAGCCAGCCGATAATTGGAATGATGCCCAGCACTACGTTCGTCGCCAGCGCGAGCAAGAAGAGGTTGAAGCCTTGTCTCGCGTGGTACTGAGCGTACGGCGATTCCTTAGCGGCAAGCAGGGGAATGAAAAATAAAATATAAGCGACCATGGCCATGCCTTTGTTCTGCTGAACGTCCGATTCCGTAGGAACCATCGATCAAACACCTCTCCCGTTGGATTAATCTGCATTTAATGTAAACGAATTCGTTACCCGTGCGCTAGTTACTTTAGTCGCGTTTTTGCTCATGGAACGGAAAGCCATGCGCGATCGTTCCGCCAATCCATTCTGACCCCGGTCTCGAAAAAGGCCGACAACGTCTCTGTGGTCAGCGTCTCGCGAGTCTTTCCCTGCTCGAATATAGTCCCTCTCCGGATCAGCAAGGATCGGCCCAATACGGGCAGCACCTCCTCGATATGGTGCGTCACGAACAGCATCGTCGGCGCGTCGGGCCTGCGGGCTAGCTCGTCGATGCTCGCAAGAAGGTTTTCCCGGGACAGGAAATCGAGTCCGAGAGCAGGATGGATAGTTCCTGTCGTATAAATATATGCAGGAAAGCTGCTCCATAAGCCTGCGAGCCGTCTCGAAATCTTCTTCCGTCGTTGTTGCGGAAAGGCCGATCGAAGCATGCATCATCGCATTCGGAAGAATCCGGTTTAATTGGCGGATTTCACCCCGGGAACGCGACAAAAACGCCGGGACAGCTCCCGACGGCTCTCTATACAGCAGAATCGTTAATCTCTCGTCTTCCAAACGAGGTTCGAAGCCGCCAGCTCACCCGGAGAGCTGCCATCGGACGAGACCGTCTTCCGGCCCAGCCGCGCGCGGTCCGCGTTAGCCATCGCGGCGAACAAGCAGAGCGCGCCAAGCGCGATCAGCAGCACGGTCACGATCGGAAACAGGGCGTTCATCTTCGAATCTCCTCCGCTTCGCAATAACGAGAATCATTATCATCATTATAGCCCATTCGGATGCAAAATCAAGGGGCATGAAGCAGCGAAATCGCGCACGATTCGCGGTCGCTGCTGCTTCATGCCCCTTGGTCAAATCCATCATTCGCCCGCCCGATAGCCAAGCAGCCTTAACCCGTTGAGAATAACCAGAATCGTGCTTCCCTCGTGGCCGACGACGCCGATCGGAAGCGCGATCCCCTGCGCGAAGTTGGCGGCGATCAGCAGCACGATGACGCTTAGCGCGAACGCCATATTCTGCTTGATAATCCTTCTCGCGCGCTTGCCGAGCACGATCGCGTCCGCGATCCGGCCGATGTCGTCGTTCATCAGCACGACGTCGGCCGTCTCCAAGGCCGCGTCGCTGCCGGCCGCCCCCATCGCGATGCCGACGCCGGCCGTCGCGAGCGCCGGAGCGTCGTTCACGCCGTCTCCGACCATCGCGATCGTGCCATACGCTTCCTTTAGTTCCCTGATCCGCCCGACTTTGTCCTCGGGCATCAGATCGGCGTACACCTGGTCGATGCCCAGCTCGACGGCGATCGCTCGCGCGGTTTTCTCCTGATCCCCGGTCAGCATGGCGGTCTGCACGCCCAGCTTCTTCAGCCTGGCGATCGCGCGTCCGGCTTCCGGCCGAATCCGGTCACGCAGAGCGAACACGGCGACCGCTCCCCGCTCGTTCATCAGCACGGATACCGTCTTGCCTTCGTCCTCCAGCCGATCGATCGTCTCTGCGATCCGTCCATGCCGGTCGCGCTCTTCCAGCATGGACGCCTTGCCGATCGTCCAAGACTCGCCGCCGAGCTTCGCTTGAATACCGCGCCCCGTCAGTGCGCTGAATTCGGAGGGGCGTTCTGCGGTCAAGCCCCGCTCCCGCGCAGCTCGAACGATCGCTTTGGCCAGCGGGTGTCCGGACAGGCTCTCAAGCGAGGCCGCGATAGAGAGCGCCTCGGTCTCTCCATAGTCCTGGATGGAGACGATGTCGGTCACGACGGGCTGGCCTTGCGTCAGCGTGCCGGTCTTGTCGAAGGCGACGACCCGCACGTTCGCGAGATTTTCCAGGTGCGCTCCCCCTTTGAAGAGCACGCCCTTCCTTGCGCTGCTGGAGATCGCCGACAGCATCGCCGGCATGATCGACGCAACGAGCGCGCACGGTGACGCCACGACCAGGAACACCATCGCCTTGTAGAAAGCCTGCTCCCAAGAGACCTGCATCGCGAGCGGCGGAACCGCTACGAGCAGCGCCGAGATAAGCAGAATCGCCCGTGCGTAGAGGCGCTCGAACCGTTCCATGAACCGCTGCGACGCCGGCTTCTCGCTCTGCGCCTCCTGTACGAGCCGGATGATTTTCGCGAACAGCGTCGATTCGCTCGTCTGGCTTACCTCCACGTAAAGCGCGCCTTCGCCGTTCAACGTCCCTGCGTACACGGCGTCTCCCGGGCCCTTGTCGACCGGAATCGATTCACCCGTAATGGACGCTTGATTCACGTCCGATGCCCCCTCGGTCACGACCCCGTCGGACGGGATCCTTTCGCCCGGCTTGACGAGAACGAGATCCCCGGCCTTCAGCTCGTCGATCGGAACGATGCGTTCTGCGCCGTCCTGAATGAGCGTGCCCGTCTCCGGCTTCTGGTCCATCAAAGACGAGATATCCTTGCTGCTGCGGTCCATCGTATAGGTTTCCAGCGCCCCGCTCAACGAGAAAATAAAGATCAGAACGGCGCCCTCCGTCCAGTAGCCGATGCTCGCGGCCCCGATCGCCGCGACGATCATCAGCAGGTTGACGTCGAGATCGCGTTCCCGCACAAGCGTGAGCGCGCCTTCCTTCGCCTTGACGAATCCGCCTATCGCGAATGCCGCAATATAGACGGCAACCGCCCAAGTATAGGACGCTTCCTCCAGCATATAAGCGATTGCCAGCAGCAGGCCGCTCGCCAGAGCGGCCATCCCTTCCCCGTAACGGCTTAACCAATCGGCCGTTGTCGCGGAGCCGCCCTGCCGGAGACCTTTCCTTTCGGTATGTTCCTTCATTGAATGTATCGCTTGGCTCATCGTAATCTCTCCCTCTCCATTGAGAATGACTCCCATTATTACACCCCTTAAAACGACACATGCTGCTCCCGGAAGGGAGCAGCATGTCAAGCGAGTAACAACCTCGCCATAAATATTCGTTTGTGGAGATGCAGCGTTTCTTATTTGAAATTATTATAATATAGGAATCGATAAAAATAAAGAGGGAAAATGAAGCTAGCCGCTGCAGTCGGTTGGCGACGGCCATGCGACTTCTCCTCTACTCACTCTCCTGCACGACATAGACGCATTTGAACCGTTCCACGCCCGGATACAATTCGCCCAAGCTTTCGATCTCGAAGCCGATATTGCGATAGAAATCCACCGCGTCTTCGTCCGTCTCGGCGACCAGAACGGTCGGGCTCTTCTTGTCGATCGCTTCGAGAACGAGCCCGCGTCCGTAACCCAACCCCCGATAATCCGGGGACACCGCGAGATGCTCGATCTTCATTTCTCCACCGTCGTTCATGCGCAGACCGATAATGCCGATGCATTCCCCTTCGGCTTCGTATCCGTACAGCTCGAGTCCGCTGTCCGACTTGTAAGCTTCGATCGTCTTGTCCAGCTTGTCGGGATCGGGATAGACACTGACTCCCACAATCTCGCGTACGGACGGATCGTCCAACCTGTCTTTGACTTCAACCAGCATGTCCCGCCACTTCCGTTCTCTTAATTTACCGTAATTCCATTCTTAATCTTACCATATCCGTCGCCCGAAGTCCGTTCTCGTAGATCGGCTCGGGGTAATGCCGGACGAAGAAATCGGCATCCACGCCGACCATTCGAAACCCGCATCTCTGATACAATCTGAGCTGGTCGAAGCTCGAATTGGCCGTGCCGATCTCCAGCGCCGAGGCGCCCGACGCTCTGGCCGTCTCGATCGCCTTCAACACGAGCGCCTTGCCGATGCCTTGACCTTGCCAGGATTCCCGGACGGCGACGTTGACGATCTCGATCGACCGCGGATGCGTCGCGACGAGCACGAATTCTCCGACCAACTCGCCGTCCGCGAACGCCAAGTAACAGTCCCCTCTGCCGATGTAATCGTCGACCATCTCCCGGGAAGGATCGGCGAGCAGCAGCAAATCGTAGGGGATCGCTTCCTCGTTCGTCCTTTTCCTGAAGCTCAGCGTACGAACCGAATAGGGGAAGCGCAGCACCTGCGATTCGCCCGTCTCTCCCATGAGAACGGTTATATCCATCGGAAAAATCCGCACCGGCTTGTTGGACCCGAGCCAATTGCGCCGAAGCGAAGACAGAATGATCAGCCCTTCCTCGTCCCCGATCGGAGTGAACAGGTCGTCTCCCTCCAGATAGACCGACTCGCGCAGCCGCTTGCAAAGCAGCCGAGACATATCGTTCACGTCGTCCGTTCCGCAGCCGATCTCGCTAATATTAACAATGTTCTCGGCGGCGAAGCCCGGCGTATTCGAACCATTCGAGAGACGGTGCCTGGCGATGAATTCGACGATATTGTCCGCGGGGTCGATAAAATAGACGGAATCTGAGTCCCACGACTCGGAACGGACGACCGTCCGGCCGTTGACCGGGCTGATCGCAACTCCCTTCCGCTCCAGCCACTCGATCGCCTCTGCGATCTTGTTCTCGCTAATGTTAAAAGCAAAATGATAATACGGAGGCTCATCGGAACTGGAGTCGGAATCGGGAAGTCCCCGATCGAAAGTCAATAGAGACTGTCCGGCCCGCACCGTAAAGGAGCCTTCCCCGTCCTCGTACAGCGGAAGCTCCAGCGTATCGAGATAGAAGCGCCGAAGAGGCTCCAACTCGAGTGCGTACAGTTTTATTCTGGAAATGCGCATTCGCGCCCCTCCTTACTAGGTGATCCGTCAAGTCAGGCGCAGGCCGCAATCCGGACAAACGAGATGATGCGCCTGAACGGCATGGCCGCAGCCCGGGCAGCGGTCGTACACTTTCCTCAGCTCCGCGATGTCCCTTGGGGCGGGCGGGGCAGCCGTGGAACGGCTCGCGGCCTGCTCTCTCAGAAGGCGCTTGATCTCGGACAAATCCTTTGCCATCTCCGAAGTGTTCAGCGCGTGTTGTATGACGTTGAACAGAATGAAAAAGAAAATAACCATGCCGATCAACCAAATGACGATAGCAATCATCTTCATTTCCCTCCAAGCGAAGACTTTGGCCTACCTGCGTCTCTTGAACACGACGATCACGTCGCGGGACGCGCCCTGGCCCATGCTCGTATCGAAGCCGGAAACCAGCTCCCAGCCTTGGCTGCCGTATTCGTTAAGCTGAGCTTCGAACTCTTCCGGGTCTAATTTGCCGCCCATGAAGCCGCCCGTCTTGTACTTGATCGTTTTGTATTCCCAACGTTCCATTTTCGTTTCACCTCGTCACTCCGGAATGCCGCCGTTCCGTTTACTTGCGTCCGTCCAGCTTCCGAGAAATCTCCTTGAGCACCATAACACGTTATTCAGAGTTATTTCTCCTGTATTTGCTTTCGATGAGGGAAACCAAATAGTCGATCGTAAAGTAGCCGTACAGCAAGACCAAGCCGTACAGCGCCAGCCTGCTGCCTTCCTTCGAACCGAACAGGATCAGAGCTCCGATCCCCGTCGCGAGCGCCGCCCCGCTCACCAGAGCGTTGCGGGTCGTCGACGCCGTGAAGCGGCGAACGGACTTCGCCATTTTATCGGCGAGCAGGGAGACCGGAAAAGCGATAATCGTAACGAAGGCGAAAGCGATGAAAAAAGCCGGGAGGAACAGAGAACCGTAGTCTCCGCCCGAATCCGGATACATGACTTCGATATAGACAGCGAACAGTACGGACGTCGCGAAGGCGCTGATCAGTTTGCTCGCGAAGCTTCTCTGCACTCGGATCATGGAAATTCCCCCCTTATCCCCCAAAGTTCCAAGCGGGCGCTACTCCATCTCTTCGTTAATCAAGGTCATATGGATGTGGTCTTCCCACTTGCCGTTGATTTTCAAGTATTGGCGCGCCAATCCTTCGGGCTGGAAGCCGAGCTTCTCGACCAATCGGAGCGACGCCGCGTTGCGCGGCATAATGTTAGCCTCAATCCGGTGGAGCTTCAGCTCCCCGAAGGCAACCGCCACGACGGCTTGCAGCGCCTCCGCCATGTAGCCCCGATTCGCCTCTTCCCCGTCCAGCCGATAACCCAGATGGCACGATTGGAAGACGCCCCGGACGATGTTGCTCAAGGCGATCGATCCGATGATCCGGTCCGGCTCTTCTTTTTTGCACAACCAGACTTTGAATAGCTGATCCAGCGCCATGCTCGACTGATCGAAGCGGAGCAGTTCCCGCTGTCTCTCCAACGTGAAGAAATCCGGCGTTCTCGACGGTTCCCAAGGTTGAAGGAAACTTTCGTTCCGCGTCACGTAATCCAACACTTGCGGCGCGCCCCTCTCGTCCAGCGTTCTCAGCTTTAATCGAGGAGTGGCGTATTGTTTTCTAATCATTGCTTCTTCCCGCTTTCCGCAAAAGCAAGACCGATCTGCTCAAGCGCCGGGCGAAGGATGCGAATCGATTTCGGCCCGAAGCCGTGCAGCTTCAGCAATTCCGCTTCGCTGTGTCGGGCAACATCCTCCAACGTCGTTATTCCGGCAACCTCCAGCGCCTGAAGAGCCGGCCTCGACATGCCCGGCGGAAACGGATGCCCCGAGTTCGCTTCCGTCATCGTCACCGCTCCTTTCTTTGCTTGCTTTTCCATGTCTGCGAACAGGATTCCCATGCATATATTGTACCACAGCTAAAGAAAAGAATGGCCTTGCGCCTTACGGACCCATTCGAAGCCTCACCGATTGTTTCGTCTCCACGACCACAGCAGCGCGATCAGTATCAGCAGGGCCGCCGCGCCCGTCGCCGGGCCTGTCCAGGTCGACAGCGTGCCGTTCGGGAAAAGGTTATCGCCCATGCAGCTGTCTTCATCCGTCCCCTCCTTTCTCGCGAATTTGAAAAAAAAGAGGGCGACCCGAAAGGAAATATCTTCTAGTAGAAAGCTCCCGAATTAACGAAACATTGAGTTACCCTTCTAAACCATACTTCCATCGGAATGGCATGGGGTTCTCATTGACTTCTTTAAGGTAGC
>NZ_JBEPYQ010000068.1:0-37068 GCF_041641335.1 Cohnella sp.
GCGCCCGGGACACGTATCCGGACTGCAAAGCCTGCTGCAGCTCCGATTCGTGATACGAGCTGACGAGAACGACCGAGGGTTGCTCCGACACCCCTCTGCCGCGTATGGCCTGGGCAAGCGTCAGAGGATCCTCCCCCTTCAGCTTCCAATCCACAATAACCATATCGTACGACTCTCCTCGATCGAGCTTGTCCAACGCATCGACCGCGCCGTTAGCCAAATTCACGACGAATTTGAATTGAGACAGCTGTCTGCGCAGCACCCACTGCATCTGGAGATCGGAGCAGACGAGAAGCACACGGACGAAGCTCAGCGCCTGATCGAATTCTTCCCCGTAAACAGAGGCGTCCGCCGAAGCGAGAGGCAGCGAGATTTCGAAGGTGCTTCCCTGCCCCGGCCGACTGTCCGCCTGGATCGTTCCGCCCATCAGTTCCGCCAACCTCTTGCTGATGACCAGCCCCAGCCCCGTTCCACCGAACCGGCGAGTCGTCGTCATGTCGCCTTGCGTAAATTCGCGAAACAATCCCTCGAGCTGCTCCTTGGTCATTCCGATGCCCGTATCGCGAACGACAAATTTCACCTGCGTCATCCCGTGAGCCTGCTCGCCGCAATGAACCGAAATCGCCAGCTCTCCGCTGTTCGTGAATTTCACGGCGTTATTGGTGACGTTCAGGAGAATCTGCTGAAGCCTGTAGGGATCGCCGATCAGCATCTGGGGAACTTGGGGATCGATCGAAAAGCGGAACTTGAGCCCTTTCTCATAAGCTTTGAAGCTGACCATATTGGAAAGGTTGTGAAGCACTTCGTAGAGGTCGAACTCGATATTCTCCAGCACAACCTTGTTGGCCTCGATCTTGGAAAAGTCCAGCACGTCGTTGACGATCGCCAGCAAGCTCTTGGCCGCCGTAATCGACTTGTTGACGTAATCGAGCTGCTTCTCGTTCAGATCCGACTGCTGAAGAATGTAGTTCAGACCGATAATGGCATTGATCGGCGTACGGATTTCGTGGCTCATCTGGGCCAGGAACCGGCTCTTCGCTTTATTCGATTCATCCGCTTCCTGCCGTCTCTTCTCTTCCGTAATATCGATTCCAGTCCCGATCACCTCGCTGACGGCGCCGTCCGTCCGAATCGGATGCAGGTTGATATGGAGGATCAAATCGTTAAATAGGCGTTCGTGAGAGACTTCCTCGCCCTCCCAAGCTTCGTCGTACTGACGGTTGAGAAGCTCGATGTAGTCGCGGGGGAAAAAATCGACTTCATCGACCGACCTGCCGATGAAATCCTCCGGCGCGGCTCCGATTCGCTGCAGTAATCTTCCCTCGATCATCGTGTAGTAATATTTGTCGCCGCGCTTCTGAAACCGGAAGGTAAGTCCGGGCTGCATCCGCAGCATGGAGCTCATGTCCCGTTCGGCTTGTATCGCCTTGCTCCTATTCGCCTCGTTGCGCTCAAGATAATAGAGGAAGACGGAAACCAACGCGGTGAAGCCCGCCTGGTAGACACAATCATATTTCAATGCGCCCCACGAGATCTGTCCCGTAATCCAAAGTCCGACATAGTAGAAATAGAATAAAAACAACGCGCCGGACAGCCATTTCAGGAAATAGGAGTTTACCTTCTGAAACAGCAGCCCCGTTCCGACGGCGGCCGCAACGCCGATACCAACCTGCGCGGCGTCCAAATATCCGTTCGCGGCCAGCCGCCACGAGAAGACGACGGCCAGTTCGGAGAGCGCGCCGGCCGGTCCGGCAAAATAAGCGGCCAGCATCAAGGCGATGCCTTGCAAGTTCAACTGAGCCGATCCGTTGATGTCGATGCCGAAAACCGTCAATACAATTCCGAGTATGCCGAATACGCCCCCGATGATAAGCTGGTGGACGAGCTTGTTCGTCCGTCGGGTGCGCCCGCGGATGAACAGCGGTGAGACGAGAAACAGAAATACGCCCGATATCGCAAAGTTTAGCACGAGATCCTTTAGTATTGCGACCACCGCCTCGTATTCGCCATTTATTAATAATGTACATGAAAACCAGGCGAATGGAAAGCGGTTTCAGAGTTTATTCGTCATAATTCGAGCTTGCAACTAGGTCCAAAGACCCTCATTCCGAAGCATACACGCCTCCAAGACGACGTCCTTGGGCAGCAGCACGGATCGTTCGTTCACGCAGATCGCTCTCCAATCCCGCGGAGCGTCGATCATCGCCGGATTCAGCGTTCTTAAAGGAACTCCCGCCATCGTCATGCAAGGGTCAAGATAGATGTGCGCGGTCTTCTCACTCCCGATCCCCCCTTATTCTCCGCAGCAGCTTCGCGAACCCTTCCGCCTTCAAGATCAGCACAATGCCCAGCAGCAGACGAATGACTTGCTCCGCAAGAGCGATATAGAAGCTGCGATGATCGATGTACAGGCGTTGGCCTTCCATATTCGCGTAGTTTAGCAGAATTCTCGTCAAGCTCGTGAACGACAAGATCGCCAGCACAAGTCCGACAACCGCCAGCACGAACGCTTCGATTCCGCGAAAGGACGGAGAGCTTTCTTCTTTTCCGGAATTCGAAGGAACGAGGAACCTGGACAGTTTGCCGGCCGACAGCCATAGCGCGACGCTGATGAGCAACAATAAGATCGACGGTATGCCTACGAGCAGGAACACCTCTCCGTACGAGGCATCGTCCCCGAGCACTTGCAAGTAGGCCGGCAAGGAATAGTCCAAATATGCGACCAGATGGTTCAGACCGAGCGCGAAAAAATAAACCGCAAGCACTCTGATCGCCAGAAACGCCAACTCTCTAATTTTCAACACAGTTCCCTCCGCTTAGGTATTTTCGAGCTTCCTCCTCATAAACAGCGCGATTTCCTCCTTGCCCGTATCCCGGTTCGAATAGAGCGACAGATCGATTCCTTCTATCGTGAAGCCGCATTGCCTATAGAATCGAATGGCCGCGACGTTCGTATTCTGCGTCTCCAACGTTACCGCCCGGAAGCCTCCCCGACGAGCCGATTCCACGACTTGCTCCATCAGCCTTGTGCCGCAGCCTTGCCGCTTGTAATCTTTATGCACTTGAAAATGCCATATCAATAACGTGTTGTTCCATCTCTGCGGCTCCGATACGGCCAACGCAATCAGCTTGCCGCCTTCGTACATTCCGAACGAATAGCCAAGTTTGGCCATCTTCCCGTAGTCTACGGCGTCATCCCCGTCGTTCGGTTCTTGCTTGACGAACGGCTCGTTCAGTTGAACCAGGTTTAACCGAATGCTGAACGCGTCGGCCGTCGACTCCGCGATCGCTTCGTATTGGTGCATCGACGTATATCCGAACTCTCCCAGGGAAAGAAGGTCGTCTTCGGATAGAGCTGCGAGCCGTTTAATTTCCATAAGCGGTTCCCCTTAATACTGTCTGTCTCTCAAATCTTTGTCGTTGAAGCCAACGTAGATGGAGTCGATCTCCGATTGCCCGCGGAGCATGATCGTGAATTCTCCCGAAGCCCATATCGAGGCATCGTGCTCCGTAGGACGGAAACCTTGGGCATGCAGCGTTTCCTCCGCTGCCGCGACGGCATCCCCCGGGTTAATGCCGAATATGCCGTACTGCGGATTCGAAATCTCCAGCTGCCCGACGTCTCCGTACAGGTCGTTGTCCGAATCGCCGGGAATGCCGATATCGCATTGTCTGTCCGGATAGAGACGGAAGTGGCCTCCGAACCCTTCCTGATATTGTCCGAGCCCCCACAGTTTCACCAGCTCCTGCTCGCGCATCCCGAGCTGGACGCCGTCCGCCCGCAGCCCCGCGTTAACGAACGCCATCGACACGCCTTCGTCCTTGTCGTCGCCGCTGAACAGCACCGCCGCCGCGATAAAAACGATCGCCGCGCAGCAGACGGCCGCCGCGGTCCATATGGCCGTTCGTTTGCTCATTTTTCTCCACCCCTTTCCACTCCTCCGCCGCCTAAGACCTATTTTTCTTGATGAACGCTCCCAGATACATCAGCACCAGCGGAATAAAGTTAATCAGCAACGCTCCCCCCGCCGCTTCATATCCGCGCAGCTCCCATTCCCCATTCAACGAGAGGAAGTCCAGTACAATCAGAGGTACGTAGAGAAGCAGATTGTACGCCCCGTAGAAAATCCAAACGATTTCGGAAGGCAGAACCAAGAAGGCGCTCTCGGCGCGGACTGCGGCGTCGTCCATCACGTAGAAATACAAGCAAACGGACCACACCGCGATTCCGATCAGACTAACGATTGACAGACTCATCATCCGATTTTCAGATTTCTTGCGAGACCCAAGCGGCTTTGCTCCTCTCCAGATGCGCCCTGGCCGATCAGCTACTGGTATTATAACCCATACTTTCTAGTTGTGTCCTCAAAATAAAAAGCCGCGTATCCGCCCGGATTTTGCATCCTTCGGCGAATACGCGGCTGCGTAAACGTTACGCACTCCACACGCTAAGTACGGTGACGGTCGTCAGCAGCCGAATGCGGGAAGTGCGGGCGGCGATCGCGGCCAGCAATACCGGAGGGGACAGGAACGGAGCGCCGTGTCTTTCGCCGATGCCGTACGCCTCGAACTCGAGCCTCTCGGCAAGAGCGGCCTGATTCAGGACGCTCTCGATTTCCCGGCGTTCGGTCAAAGTCTCAGCTTTATCCGCGTTGGAGAAGCTTATGGATGCTCGAAGGGCGCAAGCCCGCCCGGAGCAACATAGCCATGTTGAAGCCCGACTTGCCATAACTGAGTCGATACCAATAGTAATTGACGTACTCGATAACGGCGAACGCGTAGATCAGGAAACCCGCGGCCATATCCGTTCTGCTCTCAGCCAGCGTGACAATCCAGGGAACGGCGATGACGGCCGAAATCAGGTTGCCACGTCGCATAAGGGTCAGAATACCTCTTGCCACCGGCGAAGGCTCCCGACCTATTGTTCGGGCCCGATAGATCCAATAAGCCGCTCCTTGCAGCAACTGAAAGACGAGAAAATATAGCGCCAGCTGGCTAGACCCGCCCCAGTCCGCGTACAGATGGTAGACGACCACGAAAGAAACGGACGCCGCCAGCTCGCCTAACGCCAAATTCAGCAATCTCTTTATCAGGACGCTCATAACCTTTCACCCAAAATTTCATAACGCATGGCGCTGTTCTCAAAGATAATTCAACAGCTCCTGCAGCTCGTCGATTTTATATTTGGGTCTGTGCGAATCCGCCAGCCTCATCTTCTCGCGATTATAGTAACAGAAGTCGATGCCCGCATTGGCCGCCCCCTGATAGTCGTCCGTCAGCGAATCGCCGACAAACAGAACGTCGGACGGCTCCAATCGCAGCTCCGCCAGAGCGTGATCGAAAATCTCTCTTCTCGGCTTGCGGATGCCTACCTCGTCCGAGACGACGACGGAATGGAAAAGGTCGGAGATGGCTCCCGCCGCCAGCCTCTTCCGCTGCGCCTCGCCGATACCGTTGGAGATGATGCCCAGCTTGTAGCGGTCTCTGGCGAAATCGAGCACGCCTAGCGCGCCGTTCTCGAAATGACAGTTGTTGCAGAAATAGTTCCAATAAGATGCTGTAAGCCGTTCGTGCTGTGCCGAGTCGGCGTCCAGCGAATCGCGGAAGGAGCTGATCAGCACGTCCTGAATCGTTCTGTGCGGACCTCTCTTGTTAACGAAATCCATCCAATGCCTGAAATTATGCTGCGAGAAAACGGGCCAGAACGCCTCCCACCAAGCCTCTTCGTCCTCCCAAACCCCATGATCCCTGAGCGTCTTCTTCATGGCATCGACCTCGCTGTGCGAGTAGTCGAGCAGCGTATTGTCCAGATCGAATATAATGGCCTTGTACATCTTCTTCCCCCCGTTATAAGACGAACCCCGCCCTGGATAGCTCTCCTATCTTAGGCGGGGTCTTGTACGTTTCGAGTTATCTTTCAAAATTATACACGGAATCGGTCCGAATGTCCCGATACAGATTCAGCGGGGAGGTCGAACAGGAGTAGCACAGCCGCTCCCCGACGTCCAGCAAGGTCAGACGCTGGCCGTGCTTCGCGCCGGTATCGATGCCGATGCGTCCGTCGTCGCACCAGATTCGTCCGAGCTCGGCTCCAAGCTTGTAGGTCGGCGTATGCCCGAAGACGACGGTATACGGGACTTCGACCTTCTCCCTCCAGAACGCTTCGCGAATTTCCGTCAGGTCGCGAAGCGGCTGCCGGTCGAGCGGGATTCCGGGGCGTATGCCGGCGTGCACGAACAGGTAGCCGTCCGCGATCCAATAAGGCGGGAGCGACTTCAGCCATCCGAGCAGCGGCACCAGATGTGTCGGCGCTTCTCCCAGATTGGCGACCGTGAGGTCGGTATTGCCCGGAAGCGCGACGGCTCCTTGATCGGCCAAGCGCTTAATCGTTCTCAAGGTGTCCCAGGAGTTCGGTTCTTCGTTCACGTAATCTCCCAGCAGCACGAGCCGGTCCTTCCCCGCTTTGTAGCCGGCAGCGTCGAGCAGCTGCAGCAGCCCGTCTTCGTGTCCGTGTATGTCCGATATGGCTAATAAACGGGGACTTGCGGAATGGCTCAACAGACTAGCTCCCTTCCTGAGTCTTATCGTAAATGTAAGCGGCCGATCTGGGCAGCGAGACGGCAATGGGCGTTCCCGGAGGCAGCTGCTGTTCCCCAAGCAGATAGAGCTTCTGCCCGGCGCCCGTCTTGGCGACGATGCGCCATCGCTTGCCCTCGAACGTGCTGTGCAGCACGGTGAGTTCGAACGTTGTTCGTTCGCCGTCCGGGCGCCGGCCGTCTTGAGAGGCGGCGGCCGTCTCGGCGACGGCGGCGGAGGGCGCCCCTCCCGAACCCAGGTAAACGACGTCGTCCGGACGGAACAGCAGCTCCGCTTCGCTGCCTTCCGCGGAGTCCTTCGCCCCTACTCCTTCGATCAGGACGGAGCCGCTTCTTAACGCGACGCCGCGAGCCGTACGGACGATCGTTCCTTCGATCCGGTTAATCGCGCCGAGAAGCGCGGCGGCCCACCGGCTGGCGGGCAGCTCGTAACAATCGGACGGCGCGCCGATCTGGTCGACCGCTCCGCTGCGCATAATGAGCAGCCGGTCGGCCATGGCGAACGCCTCCTCCGGATCGTGCGTGACGTGGAATACGCTCGTGCCGAGCTGGCGGAACAAGTACGCCATCTCGGTGCGCATCTCGATCCGCAGCCGCATATCGAGATTGGAGAGCGGCTCGTCGAGCAGCAGAAGCCGAGGCTGCGTCGCCAGCGCCCGCGCGATCGCGACCCGCTGCTGCTGCCCGCCGGACAGCTGCGGCGGAAGCCGCTTCTCCAGTCCGACAAGCTGCAGCATCTCCAGCAATTCGCCGACGCGCTTGCGGATGTCGGCGCGATCCATGCGCCGGTTCTTCAGCCCGTACGCGATGTTGTCGAACACGCTCAGGTGTGGCCAGAGCGCGTAATCTTGAAATACCATGTTGACGCCGCGCTTCTCCGGCGGCAGCATGCCGCGGAAGGAGGAGATTACTTCGCCGTCCAGCCTGATCTCTCCGCTGTCGGGCAGGGCCAGTCCGGCAATAAGCTGCAGCAGCGTCGATTTGCCGCAGCCTGACGGCCCGAGAACGCTAATGATTTCTCCTTTGCGCATATCGAGAGAGACTCCCCGCAGCGCTTGATGGGATTCGTAGCGCTTGGAGACGTCTTTGATTTCCAGAAGCGGTCGTTCGAGAGAAGCGCCGTTCATGTGCGGGCCACCTTTCGCCGCAAGAGCATCTCCAGCAGCAGTATAATCAGAATAACGGTTCCTCCGCCCAGCATCGTGGCGGCGGACGCGTAGCCGAAGTTCAAATCTTCGAAAGCTTTGTTGATCGAAACCGGAAGCGTAAAGAAGTTAGGCGGGAACAAAATCGCGTTGACCGCCAGGTCGAACACGCTGGAGCCGAACGCGGCGAGCGCCGCCGACAGCAGCGCGCCGCGGATGAGCGGAGCCAGGATGAGCCGCACGCGGTTGAGCAAGGAGCCTCCCTGCATCTGCGCCGCGTCGAGCAGCGTGTTAGGCACCTTCGCCATCGCGCCCACCATGATTCTCGTGATGACGGGGACGGCACCCGCGACGGAAGCAAGCACGAGAATGGCCGGCTTGCCGTACAGCAGCAGTCCGATCTTCTCGAGCCAAGCCTGGTTCCAGACGAAAATGTAGCCGATGCCAAGCACGACGCCCGGCACGGCCAGCGTCACGAGCGACATTACTTCGATCCAGCGCTTGAAGCGGAACCGGGAATACGTGAGCACGAACGCTACCGCCACGCCCAGCGCAAGCCCTGCCAGAGCGGAGACGGAAGCGATGAGCAAGGAGCGGCCCAATCCTGCCAGCAGCTGGCTGTGGTCCGCGAACAGCGAGACGTAATGCGCGAACGTCAGATTGTCGAGCGCGAACCCGCCGGATTGCGTGCGGAACAGCGACATGAGCACGTTCGTGCCGATCGGAATGCCGACCACGACGAACAGGAACAGCAGGTTGCCGGCCGTCAGGAACGGCGTCAACCGGCCTGCCGGCTTCGGTTCCGCCGGTATGGCGCGCGCCGACAGAAAATCGAAGCGAGACTTCCGCATGACGTAAAATTGCAGCAGCATGGCCAGGGAAATCAGCAGAACGAGATAGAACGACAGCACTCCTGCCATATCAAAGCGGATCGGCGACGTGTACAGCGCGGAATAGATGGAGTAAGGAAGCGTCGGGAACCGATAGACGGCGGCGATGGAAGCCGGCAGTCCGAAATCCCCGACCGTATCCATGAATACGAGCGCGGCTCCGGCCAGAAACGCGGGCAGCAGAAGCGGCGCCTGCACAGTGCGCCAGACGCGCCAGGCGGAAGCGCCGCACAGACGGGCCGCTTCTGCAAGCTGCTCAACCTTCCACTCCATCGCCGCATGCACGCTCAAGTAGGCGAGCGGAAATTTGCTCAGCGTCATGACGACGACCAGCCCGGCCGGCTGGAATACGGCGGGCGTTATCCAGCTCCAGCCGAACAGCTTGACGGCCAATCCGCCGCCCGCCGCGAACATGACCCAACCCTGCGCCAAAATAAAGGACGGAGTAATCAACAGCCCCCAGACGGCCGCATCGAGCAAGCGCGCGGTCGGAAAGCGCCACGTCGCGCGCGCCATGGCCAGCGAGCCGCCCAGCAGCGTAGCCAGCAGCGTCGTTCCGCTCGCCAGAAGCACGGAATTTTCCAACGACTTCAGCCATAACGGACGGTTAAACAGCTCCAGCAGCAGCCGCAAGTCGCCCAGCTTCCAATCTCCGAAGAAAACCCCCGGCAGCAGCACCTGAACGATGACCGCCGCCAAGGGAAACAGGACCAGAATGCATAGGGCGAGGCTTACGAACCATCCGAGGCGGTTCTGATTCAGCCTCAACATCGGCTTACTTCACCGCTTTGTCGGCGAACCATTGCTTGATCTCGGCTTCGTGCTCGAACGCCCATGCGGCATCCGCGGCAACCAGGTTGGCGTCGGCGGCGCGGTCGGCCTTCGGATTAACTCCCGGCACGGAAGGCTCGAAGTAGCTCTCGTCGCCTTGATCGATCAGCTGCTGCTGCGTAGCCGGGTCGAGCAGGAAGTTGACGAACGCTTTGGCCGCGTTCGGGTTTTTCGTCTTTTTCTGGATCGCCGCTACCCGCACGGATGCCGGTGCGCCGTCTTCCGGCCAGATGATGCCGATCGGCTCGCCGGAGTTAACCAAGCCGTAGGCGTTGGATTCCTGCAGCGCCGCCGCTTTGATCTCGCCGGAGCTGAGCGCGGCCGCTACGTTCGGGTTTTTCGGATACACCTTCAGGCCGTTCGCGAACAGGGAGTCGAAGAAGGCTTGGCCGCCGTCGAGCTGCTTCTCGCTGAAGAAGCGGGCAACGAACGGGAACGCGGGAGCCGCGATGGCCGGATCGGCCATGCCGACCGCATTCTTGAACTCCGGCTTGGCGAAGTCGTCCCACGAATTCGGAGCCTGGTCGGCCGTATAGGCGTTCGTGTTGTAGACGATGACTCCCGCCGCGTGCGCGCCGGTCGGATAGAACGATTTGTTCGCCGGTACGTACGCTTGGTAAGAATCTTTCAGATTGGCCGCATTGTCCGGCGTCCAGTCCGTCAGCAGCTGGTTATCTTCTCCCATTCCGTAGATGGAAGGCATCGCGTCGAGCCAGACGACGTCCCAGTGCGGATTGCCCTTCTCCGCTTGAATACGGGACATGATCTCCGCGCCGTTGCCCTTGACGAGTTCGACCTTGTAGCCGGTCGCCGCTTCGAACATCGGACCGATAATATCGTCGAAGTCGTTCAGATATACGGTCAACGTGCCTTCGTCCTGCGCCTCGGGGGTCGGCGTCTCGCTTGCCGGCGTCGTCTCGGACGGGGAAGCCGATTCCGTCGACGGGGATGCCGACGGTTGAGCTCCGCCGTTCGCCGCATTGTTGCCGCTTGCTCCGCATGCGGACACGATCATCATCGTCGTGGCCAGCAGCAGTGAAATTCCCGTCAGCTTCGTTTTCGTTTTTTTCATGATCCCTTGTACCCTCCACCAATCTAGTGTGAAATGCTCTACTAAAAAGGTAACATCGGTTTGTACAAGAGATGTTAATTCCACCGGCTACTTTTGTTAAATAAATCTATTTATATTGATAGTAATATAGATTGTATCTATAATCGACTTGAATGAGAAAACGCAGGAGGGATACGGATGAACGTACAGCAGCTGAAAGTATTCTTGTCGGTGTGCGACGGCCATACGCTGATCGAGACGGCGGAGAAGCTGGGGCTGAAACAGCCGACCGTGAGCTTCCATCTGCGGAAGCTGGAGGAGACGCTGGGACTGGCGCTCTGGCGCAAAAACGCACGGGGGTTCCAGCCGACGAGCGACGCGTTCGAGCTTCTCCCCTACGCCCGCCGGATCGTGACTCTGGTGGACGAAGCGGAAGAACGGATGAACGAGCTGCGGTGCCGCCAAGGAGGAAGGCTGAGAATCGGGGCTAGCCATACGCCGGCGACGTACTTCATCCCGCGGCATTTGGCAGAGTTCCGCGTCCAGCATCCCGATGTGCAGCTGCTGCTGACCGTCAAGAAGGCGCGCTCGACGCTGGCGATGCTGCGCAACTACGAGATCGACGCGGCGATCGTGTCGCTGCCCGAGAAAGTCACGGACGACGAAGGGCTGGTTGTGCATAGATTGGCGGAGGACGGACTCCGGCTGTTCCTGTGCCCCGACCATCCGCTGGCGTCCTCGGAGGAGATTACGTTAGAGCAGTTGCAACAGGAAACGTTCCTGCTGCACGAGTCCGGCACGACTTCGAGACAGCTCACCGACGAATGGGCGGAACAGGTCGGGCTGAAGTTGGATTCGGCCATGGAAATGGGAGCGATCGAGACGATCAAAGAGGGGTTAAAGTGCAACATGGGCGTCGGAGTGCTGCCGTGGAGAAGCGCAATCCGGGAAACGCAGTCCGGCGAGTTGATCCAACGTTCGCTTCCCCGCTACCGCAATAACCGGTTCATCTGCCTGGCGCTGCGCGACGAGGAGACGTTGTCCCCCCATCTGCGCCAGTTTCTGAGCTTCGCCCGGTCGAGCATGTCCGTTCTGTCGGACTAAGGCCGACATCGGCACGATGAGCTCGGATCGGCTGTCGGCCTACAGGTCTTTCTTGTAGAAATAATGTTTGTGTCCGATCGGGGCGTTGTCGATAATCGCGATGACTTCGTAGCCGTATTTCTTGTAAAATTCGGGAGCCTGGAAGCTGAACGTGTTTAATTTGATGAAGGTGCACCCCTTCGACCGAGCGAAAAGCTCGGCTTCCTCCAGCAGCGTTCGCCCCAGTCCCCGGCCGCGGAAGTCGTCCGCCACCCAGAGAATATCGACGTCCAGCCAGTTCCATCGCACGACGCCGTTGAGGCCGGCGACGATGTCGCCCTCATCGTTTTTCAAAGTAAGACAGAGTTCTTCGTACGCTCCGTTCGGAGTGTGCTTGGAATTGAATTCGACCAATTTGTTTCTCACGTAGACGGCTTCGTCGTTCGTGCCTCTGATCAGTTTAAGCGATTCCGACATGCGCGTTGCCTCCTTAGTTTCCGATCGCCAGCACTCCCCGGTGCTTATCTCGCAGGTAAGCTTCCCTGAGCGGACGGTCCGTTTCCGTTAACGGGTCTATTTGGTTGGAGCTTAGAGTTATGAGTTCATCGTTCCGGTAACAGCAGTGATGCTCGTAGCAATCCGGATCGTTCAGCGCCTTCTCTAGAAATCTCGGAATGTTCGATACGATCCCGCTGTTATTGCCGTCCATAATCCAGCCAACCGTCATCCATTGCAAAATGCCTTCGTCCGTCTGCAGAGGAGTCGGATAGGCGAAGCTGCCCGGCACCTCCGCCACATAGAGGTACATGCCTCCGAAGCTGGTATCGTCGTCGTTCCAAGTGATCATCCCTTTGAAATGCAAGCGATACTGATCGCGTTCAATGTTCGTCTCCTCGACGATCTCCCGGATCATCGCGTCGCGAGGCTCTTCGTCCTTCTCCAGCTTGCCTCCTACTCCGTTCCAGCAGCCCATCCACGGAGCGAACTCGCGATTCAGCAACAAAATCTCGTTGCCGCGTTTAACGAAACAAATATTGTATTTGATTATGATGTCAGCCAAATCATTCCCCATCCTTCCAGCCGGACCGATTACTCATTCTCATGTTGGTCACGTAGGGCGCGAACCCGGCTTTTAACCAGAAGCTCTTGCCGATCCGGTTCGATTCCAGCACGTCGATCTCGATCGTCTCCGCGTCCTTCAACCGCTGTTCCTTCAGCAGCTCCACTCCTTGAAGTCCGTACCCCGTTTTCCGATAGGCCCTGCCTATAAAATATTGCCGTATGTACGCTTCCCGAACTTCCGGCCGATAGACATTGAATCTGAATTGATAGAGAGCGTACCCGACGATAGCATCGCCGCTCATCAGAAGATCGACCTTCCAATCGGACGTCAGCCAGTCCCGCATCCGCCGCTTTAACTGCTCGCGATTCATCGGATTGGAGCTGCCCTCGTCTTCGATCAGTTGCCGGTTCATATCCGTCAGCAGCTCCAGATCGTCTATCGTCGCGCCTCTTAAATGAAGTTGCATGTCGCGGCAGCGCCTCCTATGTACTCTGAATGACTCGCGACAGCTCTGCGAGACGCGCGATGCTGTCCTCGGGAATCGTGCCGGCCCTTCGCATCTTCTCCATGTCGGCACGGTAGGCGATAAAACGGACGCCTGCATCTTGCGACGCCTTGCAGTCGATCCACGCGTCTCCGACGGAGATCCAATCGCGAGGGGTCAGCCGGGGATAGCGATTCAAGATGAGCCGAACCCCGTCCGGCGAAGGCTTCATCTCGCCCGCGTCCTCCCGTCCGACGACCAAGTCGAAAACGTGCAAAATGCGATTCTCTTCCAATGCGGCCCTTGCCGCGAAGATCGAATTGTTGGTCAGAAGGGCGAGCACGACTTTGCCCTTCCATTCCTCGAGCATCTCCCGCACGTCCGGCTCCAGGTCCGCCCCCGCCATTCCTTCGGTTTCGTGCTTGGCGGCGATCGCCCACACCTCGTTCACTTGCCGCGGCGCCATTCTGTTCGTCGCCAACGCTTGCCGAATAAGCGTGGAAGACGTCTCCCGGTCGATTGAGGCCTGCTCCGGCAGTAGGTCGCGATCCTGCAAGTACGCATAGATCTCCTGCTTCATTCGCCCGAAGTCGATTCTTGAACGAAGCAGCGTATTATCCATATCGAAAATGATCCCTTTGACCGGATACTCCCCCATGCGCGCCGTCCCCTCGCTTAACGATTAAGCCCTTGCCGAACGATGGCCCCCGCCTGACGCTTCCCATTATATAATGCCGGTGTAACGGGAACAATCGCTGAACCAGAGCCCGGCAGTTGTTCATAAGGGTCATTCGGCCGTTCAATCGCCGCTTTGCTCGACAAACTCGGTTCCGTTCCAAGTAAAGACGGTCTCTACCTGTTTCCCGCTCGAGTTGTCGTAAGCGGATTTCTTGAAGGAGCCTTCCCCGGTCTTCTCCAATCTCGTCGAATATCTGCCGTCCGTCGCGCTAATGAACAGCTCGCGATGCCCTCGAACCTTCAACTCTTCCAGTTCGTCGTCCGCGCCGAGTGTAAACAGCTTGTAGAAGTTGCCGTTGCTCGAACCGTACTGTCCGATCGTGAAGTCCGCGTTGCCGTCTCCGTTGTAATCTTCGAACTCGATTTCGAACAAGGAGTTAAACACGAGTGGTTCATCGAAATAGCCTTGCAGCGAAAACTCTTTCTTGATCTGCCCGCCCTCGTCGGCAAGCACCAGACGGAACTCCCCGGTCCAGGTTCTTCCCATGAGCGGTCCCGGAGTCCAATCCTCGTAATATCTTCCCGTCACCAATTGGAGATTTAATTGTTCGTTCTCATGACTGAACGGATACAAGCCGTTGCTGGAAATCGTCATCGGTCCTTCGATCGCGATGTGCCCGCTCTCCAGACCGCTATCGGAAGCGACCGGGGATTCGGCCGGCTCCTTGGCGCAGCCCGTCAAGCAGAGTATCAATAGGATGGCGGTAAGTTTCTTCATGATGGCAATTTCCTTTCTAGAGCTCTTAACTCTTTCTTGCCGACAAGCGTCTGGTTAACCAGGCTCGTACGAAATAATAGAGAGCGGCGAGCGCGATGAAGCCTCCCGCCAATATCGACCAGTGAACGTTGTAGACCACTCCGAACGATACTTCGCTCTGTAAATGTTCCACGCTGTTATAGCTTTCCACAATATCCGGAACGTAGTTGCGCGTCAGCATAATTCCGGACACGACCGCCCAGCCGACCCATCCCCCGATCACGATCAGACTGAACAGCAAAGCTTCGATTAAATACCGAGTTCTCAAGTCCATGCACCTCCATTCCCTCGTCTACCCCGTTTCGCCAGACGAAGGTAACGCAATCGCTTTTAAGCAGAATTTCCCGACCGTCTCTCTCGATCTCGAACTCCAGCGCCTTGGTCGTCGTATATTCCAGCTCCCAGCCCGAATAGGCGAACGAAACGACGCTCCTTAAGCGATCCTCGGATAAGTTGAGCTCCATGTACGGCTCCAATTCGGCTCCTGTCAGACGATCTATTTCATGAATGTCGGCATTCATGATAATACAGTTGACTCCGCGGCGACGGGTCCCCTTCGCCATTCTTTCTTCGTCCCTGATCTTCCGGAGCCTGCCATCATCCTTAACGATCCTGCGCCCTCCCTAATCTCCTTGCGAAAATAAACCAAAGACAGGTGCTCGTTAACCTGCACCTCCTCTCCAACGCCGAAGCTTACGTCTTCGTTCATTTTTCTGACATTTATTTTACCAGAAAATACATCAATTGTCGGATGCCTTTCGGACGATTTCTTGTTTTCTGTCGTTAACGATTAATTGAAAGACGTCCGGGCGGCTGTAATGGCCGACGACATCGAAGTCGAAGCGGCTTTGCACGACTTTGGAGAGATCCAGCGTGGCGAGCAGAAGCCCTTCCTGGCCGTACAGCGGCTCAGCGACATAATCGCCGAGCGGATCGACGATGGCGCTGCCTCCCCTGCTCAACACTTCATTGTGATCGCGAAGTTCCTCATGACACGCCAGATCTTCGGGATAGGAGGCTTTCGTCGCATATTGATTGCACGAAAGCACGAAGCAGCGGCCTTCGCAAGCGATATGGCGAATCGTCGATTGCCACGAATCGCGGGCGTCCGCCGTAGGAGCCACGTAAATGTCGACTCCCTGCGCATAGATGGCCGCGCGGGCAAGCGGCATATAATTCTCCCAACAGATCAATCCGCCTACCCTGCCGCAGGGGGTATCGATGACGGTTAACGTGCTGCCGTCCCCTTGTCCCCACAGAAGACGTTCGGAGCCGGTCGACACGAGCTTTCGGTGGTTGCCCAGAAGCTCTCCGCCTGGCCCGAAATAGAGAATCGAGTTATATAAGGTGCCTCTGCTGAACTCCCGGTCCCGCTCCACCGCCCCGACAATCAGATATACGCCGAATTCCTTGGCCAGCTCGCCCAGCCTCTCCGTCTCTTCGCCGGGAACGTCGATCGAGCTGTCCCAGTACCGCTGCCACAGCCGTCTTCCTTCCTCCGTGCGGCTGCCGACACGCGCGCCGAATCCCAGCCCTCTGGGGTATCCGGGCAGAAACACTTCGGGAAAAACGACAAGTTTTGCCCCCTTCACCGCGGCTTTCCTCGTCATGCTCTGGATCGCGTCCATGGCGGATGACTTATCGAACAGGGTTGGAGCAGCTTGTACGACGGCGACTTTGACATAACGGATTCTCATGGCGGTTCCTCTCTCCTCGTTCCGATTTGACGGCTTTGCCCCTATCATATCGGATTCGGACCGCTGGCAGACCCTCCAATTCCTCGTTCTTTTGCCCATCCAAGTTCAACGAATCTTCGGGGTTTGCGCGAACCGGACATCTTTTTTTTCAGGAAAACAGTGGTATGATAATAAGCGCACCAGGATTGAATGCATAACGGGAGACAAAACCTATGTGGAAGCCGGACCGGCACAGCCGACAACCTCTATACGAGCAAATCGCCGACCATATCGAGCAGCGAATCGCCTACGGCGAGTTTCCGCCGGGCAGTCTGCTGCCGTCCGAACGCAAAATGGCCGCCCAGCTCGGGGTCAACAGAAGCACCGTCATTATGGCCTTCGACGAGCTTCGGGCGACTGGGCTTATCGAAAGCAAGACGGGCAGCGGGACTCGCGTCAGCACGTCCAAATGGGAAGTTGCCCCCAAGCATACGCCGAACTGGAAGAGCTATTCCGAGGGAGGACATTTTCTTCCCAATCTGCCCTTCATGCGCAAAATTCGGGAAGCTCTCGCCCAAAACCCTTCCCTGATCGACTTCGCCAGCGGAGAGCTGGCTGCGGATCTGGCCCCGATCGACGAGATCGCCGCGCTCATGAGCGAACATCGGTATACTTCATATTTGGGCTACGATAATCCTCAGGGCTACGTTCCGCTCAGGCAAGCGCTGGTCGGCTATCTGGAGAAGCATCGGGGAATTCGTGCGACCGAAGCCTCCATCCTGATTACTTCCGGCTCGCAGCAGTCGCTGTATCTCATTACGCAATGCTTGCTGTCGCCTGGAGACGCCGTCGCGATCGAAGATCCTTCATACTGCTACTCCCTGCCGATGTTCCAATCCGCGGGCTTGCGGCTGTTCCGGCTTCCGGTCGACCGGCACGGCGTTCGTCCGGAGGACGTTCGGGCTTTGTACAAGAAGCATCGCATCAAGATGGTGTTTGCGAACCCGAATTTTCAAAACCCTACAGGATCCGTACTGGCCGCCGAGAGGCGAAAACAGCTGCTGGAGGTGGCCAGCGAACTGGCGCTGCCGATCGTGGAGGACGATCCGTTCAGCTTAACCGCTTACGATGGAATGCCTCCCGCGCCTCTTAAATCGATGGACGAGGTCGGCTCCGTCCTGCACATCGGCTCTTTCTCCAAGATCGCCGCCTCCGGTCTGCGAATCGGCTGGATGGTCGCTCCCCGCGCCATCGCGGAGAGGCTGGCCGACGCGAGACAGCAGATGGACTTCGGACTCAGCGTGATTCCGCAGCAGATGGCCGCGCAGTTTCTGAGCTCGTCTTATTTCGACCCGCATCTGGAGCGGCTGCGCATGCAGCTGGTATTTAAGCGGGATTTGCTCGTCGAAGCTCTGAACAAGGAACTGCCCGGCCTGATCCGGTTCGCGGTCCCCGACGGGGGGCTGCATCTGTGGTGCAAGCTGGTTCCCGAGGTTCATGACGGCAAGCTGCTGGAGGAAGGGATTCGCAGAGGCGTTGTTTTCGTACCGGGCAGCGTCTACGGATCGGATTCGGGCTTCGTCCGGTTTACGTTCGCCAGGGCGCGAACGGAGGACATTGCGGAGGGAATCGCCAAGTTTGCCGAAGCTCTGAAAGATACGCTCGGCGGCGCATAACCGAAAACAACCGCGGAGCTGCGCGCTCGGCGGTTGTGAGCGCATGAGGAAGGAAAACGGCGTCTAGTCGTTCAACGCGATCGCGATAACGGCTACCGCGATAATTCCGACGACGTAGATGCCGCCGAGTCGCAGCCACTTTTTGCCTGTATTTTGAGTATACCGGGGATCGGTTTCTTTATTGCTCTTCGATTGACCAATGATCAGCGTCGCCGCCAATCCCGCAACCATAACGACAACGACAATCGCCAGCAGCCATTCCATGCTCATCACCTGCCTAATGGTTTATGGATAAACTGTCTTTGTGTATCCGTCTTATACCCCTCATTATAATGAACGGGAGAGAGATGTAACCAACCATTTCGGATCTTTTTTGCCCGTCCATTTACGTGAACGGTTTTCTGCCGGGCTTGTCGGTCATCCTAGTTAAACGATGGGCCTAACTCGCTCAGCCTGAAAACCATAAAATCTTCGTCGTAATACTGATCGTTGTATTTTAGGGCGTTCTTCTCCACCCCGTACGTGTCGAAGCCAAGCGCGCGGTAGAGCTTCTTGGCGGGCGCGTTGTCCGATACGACGGCCAGATTGATCTGCTCCAGCCCGTCGCACTCCTTTGCCTTTTCGATCAACTCGACGAGAAGCCGTCTGCCTATCCCCTTGCCCCGAGCAGAAGGCGCCACGTACATCCCGTATACGTTTGCTTTGTGTGAGGTTTTAACGCCGCTTTCGCGCACGAACGTCACGATTCCCGTCAATGATGAACCGTCCTCCGCAAACGCCCCTAACACAAACTTGTCCTTGCTGGGCGTAATTCTATTGATCATCGTCTCCAGCGTAAACTGCGCCTCCTGCTCGTAGGTAGAGCCGAACGCTTCCGGATTCGTCTGCAGCCCGGCGAGGCGCAATTGCCTGTACGATTCAGCGTCAGAATGTTGTAAAATCCGTATATTCATCGAAGTGTAATCTCCTTCGGGTCGTTCAGATTTCGGTTCTGTTTTTGTTGTTGCGGTCCTCGGCCAGCTTTTTCAGTTCAAGGTTGCGGTGCTCCAAAAACTTCCTCATATATTCCTTCAGGACAAGTCTCTCGACCCATCTTCCGATAATCCCGAGCGGAGCTTCGAAAGTTAACGTATCCGTCATGACGGTCTTGCCGTTCGCCTCTTCGAATTCATGGACATGCCTCAGCCGCTTGAACGCGCCCTTCTGCATCTCATCCACGAACAAGTAAGGCTCGCGGTACTCGGTAATCAAGGAGGTGAGCCGCTGCCTGACTCCCAAATGCGTCGCTACGAAAGTCACCGTCTGTCCCAGTCCGATCGGGCCGCTCGTAACGCCCCGAATCGCCTTTTCCTTCGTATGCTTCCACACCGTTCGGGTATGTACGTCGATGTCTCTTGCCAAGTCGAAGCAATGCCGGATCGGCGCATCGATCTCGACTCGGGTTTGAACGGTCACCATATGTTGTCGTCTCTCCTATTGGCTTAGCAGGTTTTCGATCAGTTCGATTTTTTCGTTATCCTTTTTGTTTCTTGTACCGATTCTGTAGCCGTCGAGCACGGAACGATTATAGACGGCGTAGTATTGGCGAAGATTCAGCAGTTTATATTTCGCTGCGCGTTCCTCTCTTTCCTCTATCTCCTCCGGCCTGATCCCAGCAAATGCTTTAAGATCCTCGATATCCGCAAAAGCGATTTTGTGCTGTCCGTTATCGAATTCGCGTTCCCGAAGGTCGACGAGGGTATAGCCTCGGCTCTCGACTAGCTGCCGTAACTCATCCCAGCGATCTTGAAGAAACGCAAGCGGAACCAGGACGTCAATATCCTCCGGATAGGTGTCAGCTCCCGTTAAAACCTCCAGCCCTAACGATCCGTACAATAGCGGCACGATATCCGATTGGCGATTGAAATCCTCGGCGAGCAGCAGAAAGCGTTCGTATAAAGTAGGGTTGCTCACGGTGTTTCCCCTTTCACGCTTACGATTCTTCCCGTTCTTTTCGTTAGGATCAGTTCCAACGTCTCCCCTTCGCCGAACTTCCCGATTTCGGATGGCATGATTCTGATTTTTCGTTTCTTCCCATTGGGTTTTCTTATCGTTATGATCTCGCGATCCAGACGGACGACTCGAACGCTCATCGTTTTTTGGTCTTTTACGATAAGATCCAGCGCCAAAAAAACGGCAAACACACCGAAACCCGCTGCAAGGAGGCCGAACAGAACCACAAAAAAGAATCTCTGATAGTGAAGGTTCACTAGCAATTGCGCGACTGTCACAACGATAAATCCTATTGATGAAAACAATATAAAACGGTTGGCGCCCGAGTAGGTTTTCATTGCTTCCTCCTTTGAGAGCCTTAACCGACGATCAAGTCTCGATCTGAAATATCGTGTCCACGATAATCGGCAGGTTGTCTCTTACCGAGACCGCACCGAAGACGGAACGGGCATGAAGCCCCTTATCCCCGAACACCTCAAGCAGCAAATCCGAAAAGCCGTTAAGCACCTTATGATGCTCCTCGAAAGCTGCGCTTGCGTTGACGAAGCCCTGAACCTTTACCGCCCTCTTCACCTTATCCAACGAACCTAACGCGGACTGCAGGACGGCAAGCACTTCGAGCGCCGTCTCTCGTGCGAATGCGTACCCTTGCTCCGTCGTATAATCGATTCCGAGTTTTCCTTTCGGATTTCCGGACGGACCTTTACCCGAGACGTACATCAAGTCGCCCACGATAACGAAATTCGCGTATTTCGCTGCGGGCTGGCTTGCTGCGGGAAGAGTAATGTTAAGCTCTTGCAGCCGATCCTCGATCATGTGTCCGGACATGTAAAAACCCCCAATATTATAAATATTGGAAAGAGTGTACCCCGATTCACCGGATTGGTCAATATGAACGGTCCGATTTCAAGCCGCATTCGACGAAGGATCGTCGTCCGAACGCAGCATGATCCTGCCCCTATTCAACGGCTTCTTGCTTATCCGCTCTGGGCATGCGCACCGTCAAAACAAACATAAGCACGCCGAGTCCCGCGCAAACCCATGCCATGCTGTGCAGATGCGGGGTGGTGATATTTTTGCCGAAGAGCGCCGCCAGCAGGCTGGAAGAAAGGATCGTCCCGATAAAGCGGGACGTCATGAACAGGCCGGAGGCGATGCCCGTCTCCGACTTCTTCACATAATCGTACAGCGCCGTCTGCATGCCCAGATTGTTAAAGCCGTTGGCAATCCCCAGGACGCACAGCACAAGGAAAATCGTCACAACGCTCGCCTGATCCCGAATCAGCAGCAGGAGCAGACATCCCGCAACGACGGAAAACGTTCCGAACAGAAGCGACGGCCTGGAACCGCTTCGGTCGATCCAGCGGCTACCAGCGGCGTGACGATGACGCTGAACCCGGCGATCGACAGCATGACGAGCCCCGCTTGCTGCGCATCCATCATCTGGACACGTTGAAGGTAAGACGGGATGCCGAACATAATCGAATAAAACGCCATATTGGTTAAAATAAACTGTACGTAGATCAGCGTCACATTTCTGTTGTTCCTTAAGAAAGCGACATTGATGAACGGCTTGCTATGACCGATTTCATAAAGGTATAACGCATACGTCAATCCGGCGCTGACCGCAAGCCTTAGCCTGGTTGGCGGTAATTTGGCTGCGAATCATCGCCATGCCCGACGGAAACAGTGCCGAGCTTCCCAGCGCCTGAATGATCCGAAATCCGATCAACCAACCGAAGCTCGGGGCCAGCGGAGCAAGGCATGACGACAAGGTGACGAGCAGAAGCCCGATCATGAACACCTTTTTACGACCGAATAAATCGCTCCACTTGCCCATAAGCGGCTGACCGATCGCGCTCGCCAAGTAGTAGGTGGAAATGAGCCAAGACACGTCGGCAAACGTCAGCTGGAAATCCTCCTGCAGGCGCGCCAGCGCAACCGAAATCATCGTCGTATTCAGAGGATTCAGTAAGGTTCCGAGAGCTACGGCGGTAATGAGCAGCATTTCTTTTCGTTTAATCGCGTTCTGTTGAAGGCCATGGTGTCTCCTTATCGTATCTCTTGCAGAGTCAGCTTATCCTTCGCTGCTGCGAGCATTGATTTTCGTTATAGTGATTTTTATCACATTAATCCGCGGCGCGGCGCTTTAATATAGGAGTCAGAAAGAATCTTCTTATTTGGAGGTTATGCTCGTGAGCATTCAATTTCTGTCCAACCTGCCCCCTGTCGGCGAGAGCGTAGCGAAGCTAGCTGCGGAAGGCGGTCAACTCGTCTCGGACTATATCAGCGTTTACGGATTTTTCGCTTTCTGTCTTGCGCTCGTACTCTTCTGCCTGATCGTCCCGGCCCATATGTATGAGAAACATTACAAAATCGGAGACGATGCGCCTGTCGAGCCTGCCGCGGAATTGAACGTTAATCCGCATCAACAGAAATCGACCGATCCAGCCGCATGAGCCGGCAACGGTCGGATAACGATACGCATCCAAGCTCTCGACGCGTACGCCTCCTTGACTTATCGGTCAGGAGGCGTCTTCATTTTCACGAAAATCCTCATACTAAACGTAAGGCATAGGCAAACGTTAACACTTGCAGACCATCAACAGATTGCCGTCAGGATCTCTAAAATTAAACCATTGGCTATGCTCGATTCCGGTGACGAGGTAGACGTTCTTCTGTTCCATATACTGGTACGCTTCTTCTATATCGTTCGTATTGAAGTGGAACGCCGCCACTTTACAGACCCTGTCCTCGGAATAGATTTTGCTGTCCAGGACAAGGTTCGTTCCTTGCAGCGAGATGACGTAGAGGTGGCCGAACAGAATTTCGCCGTCAGCCGGGATGCCCAGAATATCACAATACCAGTCTCGGGCTTGCTCGATGCTGCTTACCGGAATAAATACGGCTCCTATTTGGTTTGAAATCGGGGACGTCATGGCGGTTGCCTCCTCTTAAACGAATAACGCGAAACGTCAATACGGTGACCTATGATCGTTGCACCCATCCAGTCCTTTCATCTACTAAACAAAGTCTCGGCCACAGGTTCAACCAATTTTTACTTTTCACCCTGGATCTGTAATAATCGGAATCGTCGAAAAACGGACTGCGTCTTATTTGCAAACTGAACAGATCTTCCAACCCAAGAGGAGCAATAATTTTTAACTTGCCGGTGTGGTCCAGCGCGACTCCGACGGCTGTTGCGGTTTCCGGCCAACGCTTCATGGCATCTTCGACAGAGCGATAGGGCTGCTCGTCGTTTCTTTGATGCATTCTGGCTTGGTTTTTAACCGACCAATTGTACTCGGGCTGCCGCTTGGTCAATTGTTCTTCATAGCGCTTCTCGGTCTCATCCCGAAGATCGGCTGTATCGTAATAAAGAACGTCGATATCGTTCAACGGCGTAAGCTTGCTCTTCCCGTGAAAATGATCCCACACAAAATTTCTTACGTACCCCGCGGCTATGCATCCGTCCGGCAAGCCTAAGGAATGGACGAGCTTCAGGTCTCTCATAAGAAAGGGATGAGTTCGTAATAAGTCTATAAGTTCGTCTTCATGCTTCATTAAAAACCCCTTTCTCCCCCGTTGATTCGCTGTTAAGCACCTATCGATCTGCTTCTCGATGTCTTTCCTCGATTTGGCAAGATAAGGTTGCTTGCCGCATTCACGTACGACTTCAATGGCGCTTCGGTAGTCGTAGCGATGATTCCAATGCACGAGCATCTTGCATAGATTACCAAACGATTGCGTGTAATTCCATGGACGTATTCCCGTTCGAGACAGAACAAACCTCTTGATGATCCAGTAGTCCCGTATGTACACGTTCGGGTCAAGTATGAAAACCAGATCCGCTTGCTCGATCGAGCTCAGCGTCCACTCTTTATATTGGACTCCTTCTATGATCCAAGAGTCCGAGCGAAGAATGGAGGCTAACATTGCATCCCTTACTTCTTCCGGATACTTTAAGTTATCTGCACTTCTATCCCAGATCATATTATCGATCTCAAAGCTGGAAATACCGTACTTTACAGACAATTGTTTCGCCGCCGTCGACTTGCCGCTCCCGCACGAGCCGATAATCCGAATTTTCATTGGGGGGAAGGCGGCTTAAGCATGTATTTAATCGCAGGATAGGAAACGATGTTTCTATCCCTGTAGGTCGCCGAGATCACATCATCGAATCGGCTCAAAATTCCGTTCTGCAACATGACCGCGCTGAATCCTCGCTCTAACGCTCCATTATAGGTAAACAAGACGCAGTGCTCCGCGGCGTTTCCGGAGATGACTACAAATTCGACTCCTTCATCCCGTAGAATTTGCTCCAGTTCTGTTTTCCAAAACGAATTGGAATACTCTTTGGTCAAAGTCCGATCCGCGGCTTCGACTCGAATTTCCGGAATCGTATCGTAGGCTTCTCTGTTCTCTTCGGTCAACCCTTCGGTGTCCCGAATATGGATAACGACATGACCGTTCGAGCGGACCATATTCGCTACGTAATTGATATATTCGCAGGCTCTATCTACGTGCTTCTTCTCTATCCCTTCCAAGTGAACGCTCTGCATATCGATAACTAGAAATCCTATTTTCATGATTAATTGCTCCTTCTGTCTCCGAAGAGATCCCAGTATACATCGACGATGATTCCTAAGTTTATCAGGTTTTCTTTAACATTTCCTGTCTCCAGTCCATGATCTGCATTCGGAATTACGATGGTCCTTGACCTATCTTTGATTTGTTCTACCTCTTTGGGGCCGAACAAGGGGTCGTTCTCTCCATAAATCACGATTCCATTCGTAGCCTGAATAAACGGAATCGTATCGGCTAATGGCGTCAGGAACAGATGATCGACTTGGGCTTGCAGCTTTTGGTGCACTTCGCCAGCGACCAGGGTTCCCAGGCTCTTGCTTATAAAGATGATTTGATCATGTTTTTCATAAACGCTAAGAACGGATTCAAAGCTTTCGTCTATCACTTTCGGTAAGTCCGATAGATGGAGTTGAGTTCTGGCGGCTTGATACCCGTACTCCAGGATTAACAAATCGAAGCCATGCTGGAGTGCCGCATTCCCCGCATAATAGAGAAGCGGAAGTTCGCAAGGATAATTTCTGCCCGGAAACAGCACGGCTAATCTGTCATTGCCTTCTCTAACGGAGATGTGCCGTTGGCGCAGACTCGTGCCCCAGAACGAGGAAAGCTGAATGACCTCTATTTTCATTTCGCTCCATCCTTTCGGGCTTCATACGGCCTTGGAGAGTCAACCACAACTCGTGCAAATCTTCCGCATAGATCCATAATACTTCGTGTCGAACGCTAAAGAACGTTGAGATCTTTTAATTCCGTTTGGCTCTTGTTGGATTCCATTCCTCCACCAGAACGCTGTATTGCAGTTCATTATCCCATCCGCCATTTTTGTACCTTACTTTTCGAAATTCGCCTTCCCTTCTCATCCCTGTTTTGATCATGACTTTTTCGGAGTTTGTATTATTCGCGTTGCAGCGAGCAAATACGCGATGGACGCCCAATTGATCAAAGCAAAATCCTATGAGGCAATTGGCTATTTCGGTTGCATAACCGTTGCCCCAGAATTCGGGGTGCAGGAAGTATCCGATTTCCGCGCTGCCGCCGTCCCTATTCTTCTTTACGATCCCGGCATCCGCAAAACCGATGAATTGGCGGCCGGTCTGGTCGAACACGGCGTATTCGAAAATGAAGCGATTATCGGTCGTTCCGTTATTTTTCAAAATGTTCTGAAAATAGGGAGCCAAATCTTCTTCGCTATCAACCTTATCCATAAACGCGTATTTCATGATGGCTTCGTTAGAGAAAATGGAATATAACAATGAGAAATCATCTTCTCCGAATTCTCTAAAATATAGACGATCACTTCTCATCTCCGTAAGTCTCCTTCACAGTTGCAGCTTCCCCTCGCCATCTTGAGCGGTTAGTTCCGGCAAATAGAGTATCTTTTCATAAAATACAATTGTCATCTTATCGTTTATGACTTCCGTCTTTCCGGTTCTCTTATAACCTAGCTTCTCGTAAAGATAGCAATTGCCCCGTTCCTGCTCTATCGTATCCAGTTCCCACGCGCTCGCCTCGCTATACAATTGTTCGATTATGGCGAATACTTGTTGAGCGATTCCTCTTCCTTGATACTCCGGTAAAATAAATATCGGGCTTACCCGATAGAGTGTTTAAACCTCAACAATTCCTTGCATTTCATAAGGGTAATCGATTTGTTTTTTTATAAGCTCTACTGCTTCCGCATGGACGAAAAGCCCGACCATATATAGAGCAAGGTCGATGGAAGTCGAAACTCCACCGGCCGTAATGAGATTTCCGTCCCGCACTATTCGGCATTTGATAACTTCTTTGCAGTACGGCTCCAGCAATTCATATACATTGGGGTGGGTTGTCGCCTTCTTTTCTTTTAGAAACCCGGCCGCTCCGAATAATAATGAGCCGGTACATACGGATACCAAGAATTTGACGTTTTCGGCTTGTTTGATCCAACTCACGAATTCCTCGTCGTACCTCAGATGTCGGGTCCCCATGCCGCCTGGAACAAAAACCAGATCGTATTGAGACAGATCCGGCTTCACCCGTCCGACCCGAACGGTCAAGCCCAGTTCATCGGATATTTCCTCCGATAACCCGCAAATGTCCCATGTCGTGCCTTTCGTCTCTTCAAAGTGATTCAACCGGTAAATAACGTCGTAAAATCCGATAAAGTCCAAAAAAGTAACTCCGTTAAAAAGAACAAACGCAATCTTCATAGGATCATCCTCCTCAGTCTCGTTGACAACGGAAAACGTTAGCCCAGCGCCGTGAATGGTTAGGAAATGAGTAGGCGACAAAGAGAAATCATAGAACCTGCTTATCGCGTAGGCAAGCTTTACCTATTCTATTTTCAACCATTCTAGTGAAATCCAAAAATCTAGTTCCCTGATAGGACAATTCGCCAATGTCTTGGACCGCTAACCATCCAAATTGATTGGCTTTGACATGCAGTTCCTTGCGAGCGTTATCTTCAAACTCTAAAAACAACGCCCTTATACCTCACTTGTAATACCTCCAAACTGTGTACATCGCGTAAGAGCGCTAGGTCAACCACAACCCGCTTTCATTTTCATAGGGGATTTTGCGACCGTGGGGTCAACGCTTTGTTAGATGTCAAGTTAATCTATATCATATATCTTCCAACCATGGCAACAATTAACCCGCAGATTCAATAGGTTTTTCTTCATTGATATTTCCGTGAAACGGCATTTAGAGCGCTGTCCGGAAATGGGCAGCGCTCTCATTCGAGGCTAATGCTAACAATATCCAGCATCCGCAAATCAGCGGATATGGAGAAAAGCTCGAAGATCAGTTACTACATTCAATTATTCGTCCTCTTGGCAGCTGTAGCCGCCGACCAATGGGTCAACGGCACGGTCAACCTATTTTTGTTAGCTGCGTTAGCTTTGGGGATGATTACTCTGCCTCTTGTTGAATTCCTGGTAGCCCGAAAATATCAATAACGGCATGGAATGCGGCTCAAAATCAAAAGCTCGCAGTCGTCTGGTTCATGCGTCCCGAAATGCGTTTGAATAGATGCGCCATTCCGAACATCAGCAGTGTAACCGCAAGAAAGGACCAGAAGTGAACGGGGACAGCCCAGACGTCCCGAAACAGAACAGTGGCAATTACATACACGGCGATCGCTGCCAAGTTGGTAACGCCGGCGAGGATGAAGCCGGAGTTCCGCCCAAAAACGAAAGCTCTCATAGCGACGAGCAGCACGAAAATTTCAATCGCTCCCAACCCGATAATGACCAGGTGCGGAACGAGGCTGATTTGCTCCACCCGAAGGGTCGGAAAAAAATCGGCGAGCAGTTGGAACACGGTATGCACGGCAAACAGCGAGCCGAGCAGGATCGAGATGTAGCGCAGGATGTCAAACACCCATGAGAGCTTGCTTTGGTGAGGGATGGCCGCAACGAGCGAGTCGCAATACGCCCGGAGGTCGTCTCCGAATACGTCCTTGGCGGTTTTGCCGTGCCGTTGGGCTTCGATCAGATGCTCCAGCAGTTCAAGCAAAATGCTCTCGGTCGAATGCTCGGATCGTCCGTTTAGCCGAATATAGACCAATGCGTCCTCGTAAGCAGCCAGATTATGCGGCTCCAGAAGCTTCCGGCGTTCGTTGTTTTGGACAATCATTTGCTTGATATTCATCGCAGGCTCCCCCTTAGGTAAGCAATGGCCCGGGACAATTGCTCCCAGCTGTCGTCGAATGCTTGCAGCGCTTGTTCCCCTTTGACGGTGAGACGATAATACTTGCGGTCGGGACCGGCAACGGACGGCTTTATAGTTCCCTCAATCCATCCGTTTTTTTGCAAACGCAGCAGCACCGGGTAAATGCTGCCTTCCTTCACCATCGTGAGCCCGGCTTCATGCAATTTTTCACTCAATTCGTACCCGTATACTTCCTTCTCGCAGATGATCGACAGGATGCAGCCTTCCAACAGCCCTTTGAGCATTTGACTCTGACTATCCAAGGAGCCGTTCCTCCCCCTGCTATATTGCAATGCAAGTTACCTGATGATTGCAGTATAGCATTTACTATATTACATTGCAAGCTAGTGAGGCAGCGACACGAAGAAATTGCGCGCCGTAGTGGGCCTTGAAGCGGAGGAACAGATCCGCCATCTGGACGTGCTCGTTCACCCGGCGGCCGACGCCGCTGGCATTGTCAAAGATGAAGCATCCTGGCACGCCGCCAATCCGGTGGAAAATGTCTCGGAGACCGTGAACCGCGCACTCCGCCGTCTCCCCGCCGAAGAGCTGCGTGTAGCCGGCGTTGCTGTAGGGGAAGGTGACGCACAGGAACTTGCAAGCTTTCTTCTGACCGCTGGCATCGTAGATGTCCGCCGAGCCGAGCCGCCTTAAGGAACGATCCTGCGCAACAAAAGGGAAAAACCCTTGTTTGGACAAGGGCCGGCAGTTGAAAAATGAATTAAAAAATGTTTCGGATCATGGGAGGTTAAACGATGCTCATGCCTTCTTGGGACTTGCGAAAATTATACTTAGCAAGCATCTCTCCCCAGGATGCGATTCCTATTTCTTCAAATCCTAATTTGGAATATAGCTTTCGAGCGATTTCATTGTTTGTCTTATAACCAAGCATGATTACATCTGTCCGATCCTCTTTACTTTCAATATCCTGGATAATCAGTTGCATTCTGCAATGGAATATAGATTCGATGCCATAAATTCCTGCTGTTCTTGGCTCGGCTTCAGTTCAATACAATCTTCCCAATTGCTCTGGTCAACAGATCTTATACTAATCAAATTAGGATTACGATTGGCTAACACATACTTGTACATCTCATTCTCCTCTTCAGTTCGATCTCTTTGGAAACCTGCGATCTCCAAGCATCTAATGCTTGGAAGATTGTCATTGTCAACATACGCTATGAAATTATCATACCGAATTAAGCCTCTAACATTAACCATGTCTGCAAGCAGCCTCTTACCGTAGCCCTGATTTCTCTTTAATCTTGTAACTGCATATGCAATCCCCACAGTTCTATAATTCAAGATTTCTGCAAGAAGAATACCGACGAATTCACCCTTATCAAGAACAACAAATAAGAAATAATCCAGCCGACTATTAGTTGTCTTCAAAAACTCATCAATATCGGAGATTGACATCCTACTTTGAACCTCTGGGTCACCAAAGATATCCCTAATGTTAGCAATGAAGCTATTATTAAAATGCATGAACTGCAGTTTCATGAGGCACCACCGATTATTCTCATATTCATCTGCTAAACCGAAATCCTGTCGCCCTTGGTTGTTGGTTGTGAAATCACTAAAAATTCTATTTCAGAATCGGTTTTATTGAATATTTGATGCGGAGTTAATGGAGGCACTTCCAGGCCCTCTTGTTGATTCACCTCGTAGTGTTCTCCATTCAGTTCAATCGTAGCGTTCCCTAATAGAATAAAAAAGAATTGTTTAGATCGATTATGATAATGTCTTGTCTCTTCTGTTCTTGGTGGCATTCTTTCATGAATAATGCTTAAAGAATCCTCTTTCATGAGATACCATCCATCACAATTCGTTCCCCACACGTAATCATTGATCTACTGTCGAAAATGTTTGAATCGGCCCATCCCAATCTTCTTGTCTTATTTCTTCATAATTTCCATTCGTGAATTGTTCTATTGTCTTTCTCCAAAATATCTGAGCTGGTACATTTGATTCGATTTGAGCGACCTTCCATATACCCGAAAAGTCTTGAAATAACCTTTGGGCTACGGTTCGTCCAACATTTGATTTTCTATATTTCTTCATTATAAAAAACTCGGCCATCCAAAAAACTTTATATTCTTGTTCATTATTTCCGATTTCTCTTACAAGAGCAAACCCAGCCAACTTATCATTAACTCGAATAAAAAATGGATGCCTGCTTTCCTCAGTCCAATAGTGATCCAGGTACATATATTCATATAATCCATTCTCGTTAACATCTGCTGGCTCAAACTCACTAAAATCGTATTGATACAACTCAAGGAGATTACGTAGAGTTGATTTTTGTTCATAGTTGATTTTTCAATCGCAATCATTTTGAGAATTTTTCTCCTTTGTAGCATAGTCATAATTCCTTGATTCATAAATCATTCTGAGTTTCACAAAAATCTCTTTGATTATGGATAATCCACTTATTCATTGTGTCAATTGTATTTATTGAAAGTTCCTTGTATCTATTAAAATACCCCTTTACTTCCTTCAATAGTTCTTCATTTGTTTCTAAATCAGTTGGGCTTACTTTTTGACTTTTTTCTTTAGCTTCCCTTAAAACAAATAATTCAATTTGGTCTAATAATTCGACCATTTCAGTATCCTTATAGTATCTTACCCCACTCTTTATTCCACTCCATGATTTCAATTCATTGATGTAATAGGATGAAAACCAATAGAACTCCTCTATAGTAGAAGCGTGATTGTGAAATGAAAAAAACATAAATAATCCCTGTTGTCCTTGATTTAATTGTTGATACATCTCTAGTTTTGTTGGTAGATCTTTTCCACGAACAGCAAGCAACATTGGCTTAATACATAGCCAACTTAATTCAACGCTTGAAAGGTCTTCCTTCTTTAATTTTATCTTCATTGAATCCTTCCTCTCTGATTTTTGTCTTAATCTTGCGATGATTTCCTATAACGTTAAAGCGTTCACGAACCCCACTGGCTTAGATAGCTCTTAGCCAGTGCAGCGTTATCCGCTAATTCCACTTAGATCTTTTTAATCATAAAGATCAAACTATCCATTGTTCTAAATCCGTTTTTCATATAAAATACCTCCGCCGGTATCTCCCTGCTTGTTAATAATGTTATCCGTTCAATTCCTTCACTCTTTAATTTGTAACCAAGATGTTCTAGTATCTTTGTTCCTACTCCACTTCTTTGGTCTGCTGTTTCTACGCACATTTCATTAATGAAAAACTCATCACCACTCCACCACCTCTTTCTAACTCCCATAATAAACCCTTTAATCTTCGTATCTTCTGCAATAAATCCCCTAAATCCAGGTGTATCAATATAGTCTTTCAAATATTGTTGAGCTTTATCTTGTGTCCAATTATCTTTCCATGGCTCCTGATTGAATACACGAATAAATAATTCAACGCAGCCTTTAAATTCCTCAAAGGAGTAGCTTCGTATTTCCATCAAAAACAACTTCTTTCATTTTAATGATTTTTCGTGCCATGTTTTCATCTAACGTCATGTGTCGCGACGTCCCGCCACCTTAAGGACTTTAGGTCCGGCACGATGCAGAATGTATGTTTCGCATGGTCATCAGATCTTATAGTTTTCTTGCCTTAATTACAAAAGTTACAGGAAACATCTTTGCTCTCTTTGCCAAATCGCTGTGATCAGCCCCCGATTGCATAATCTCATCATCAGTTTGCTCAATCATTTGCTCAATTACAAATCCCGCTTTTGCCAGCGCATTCACATAGGTCGATAACTTGCGGTCCGCTAATAATAGCTCACCTTCATCAACAGCAACCGGATTCCAAGATTCATCGAAATAACTCTTTTTAAGAGTAAACATACCATTTTCCGAAGCAACACATCGGTGTATAGGGTGAGACCAGCTAAAAATAAATACACCCTCTTTTTTAAGGTAAGAAGCGATCCGGCAAAAGGTACCCTCAAGGTCGGTAGTCCAACCTACGGCATAAATCGAATAAACATAGTCAAAATAATCCGCCGGGATGCCGCATTCTTCTTCCATGGGAGAACAGATCAATTTTGCCGAAAGACCGCATGACTTCAAATGTTGCGCTGCCTTTTCGATTTGTCTTTCTGATATATCCACAGCCCATAGTTCAGATGCGTTGCGTTCCCCTTGATATTGCAAGGATTGACCGTTGCCGCAGCCGATCTCCAGCAGCTTTTTCCCTGAGATATCGCCAAAAAGCTGGCATTTTTCTTCTGAGACAAACGCTCCATAATTAGGAAGCACGATTGCTCTTAAGAAGTCATTACCTTTAGTATCCCAATAGAAGCTGTTTGTTTTATGAACAACTTTCTTATCCATATCGACCGAGGTGGCGACGCCTACTTCGCCAGTGCCTATTATGTTTGTTCTATTAACAGACTTCTTGTCCATGAAGACACCTTCTCCAAGTATGGATTTGTAGTTTCAACGGGACGAGGGGCGTATGCCGTTCTCTGCTGTTACCTGTCCTCTTCGAATTACTTGTAAAACTGTTTCATATCGTATACATTATCCATGCCGGTCCGCCGCATCCGCAGGAACGATACGTGAAACCGTTGTTGTACGACACTTCTACCTTAGCCCACTGTTTTACATCTTTTTGCTTTGGGACCTTATAATCGTGACCCATATCCTTCATAATCTCTCCGCAGTGAGGACATTTATATTGTCGTCTCTGATTTTCAGTTTCCTACAAAATAATGTGCTAGTCGCTTCTTCTTCAACTCTTATGCACCATTATTTATTATCCCGCTCAAGATGCTTTGTACAGTTATGAAGTTCACATGTCCAGCGATTATCTTGTTTCTTCAAAATCGTGATGGACGTATTATCAAAATGCGTTGAAGGAAAATCAGCCACTAAATGAATAAAATTAAATTGAATTAGCGCGCCATGAGAAACAACCAGAACATTTTCTCCTTGGTGCCTCAAGTAGATTTCTTCCAGAAAATCTTTACCTCTCTTTTGGACTTCTTCAATGGCCTCGATGCCAAGGTCTACGTCTCTCCAGCCTGTTCCCCATTTTTCGATTCTTTCCGCTTCCGTTGTCCCCTCGATCTGCCCTCCTGATCTCTCCTTAAGGCGATCGTCAAAATGAACATTTAACCCTGTAGCATCCGCTATAAGAAGTGCGGTTTGTTTGGCTCTTTCAAGTCCGCTTGAATAAATGTGATTCCACTGCCCCGACTTAAGTCTGCCGGCTAACAGCCTGGCTTGATTAATCCCATCTTGATCAAGAGGAATATTAGAGCTGCCTTGTGCTCTGCCCTCTTTGTTCCAACTGGTACTGCCATGCCTGATTAAAGCTATAGTTGCCATGCTGTGATTCCTTTCCGGATTGAGATTTACCGATCTCGCATTCGTGTTCATTGCGTCAGGACCACAAAACCTAACCAACCAATAACGCAATATACAGGTGCGCTTAGCAAGAATGACATTATGTATCTGTTCTTTTTTATGAGTAATCCGGAGCCAACATAAAACAAGGGGAATATTAATCCTCCTATCAGAAACCCCGGCCATCCTGCAAGATACAAAGACATCGGAATGATTAATATGGCCGCGGCATACAGACTTCGATGGCTCTTGAATAATATTCCGAGGCCGGAACAAATGATTGATGCGATCATGCATGGCCAGAATAATAAAGTAATCATACCTAGTCACGCCTTTGTCGTTTGTGTGCAGCTTGGGAAGCTGATAGCTGCTAACATTGCTGTGTTCTCATCCATCCTAGTTGAGGTTAGCGCTCAAACTGCTCCAGGAAAGATAAATGCATATGACGGCTACAATAAAAAAGATAGCTGACACTTTAAAATTCCTTCGCATTTTTACTCCGAGTACAGAGAAGAATATCGCAGCGGCTAACTTAGCGATTGATTGATAATACCCGGTTGAGAAAGCCGAACTGCTAAATAGGATTGAAATTAGCAACGTTACTGAAATAAGCAGTCGGAACCACAGAGGTTCTCTCATAAATTGTCTGTACATAAACTTAAGTCTTGGCATCCCCTGCATCTCTCCCGGAACGATTCGTTATCCTTCTGCCCTTACTTCGGCCTAGTCGTCATAAGTTTGCAGATTAACCCCCTAATTGTTCTTTTATTTCTTCAAGTTGTTCTAAATAGTTTTTGACAGATTCATATCTGTGTTTCCATTTTAATGATTGGGAATTTTCAGACAAGAAATTCATTATTAACGCAGGATTTGTGAAAATAATCGTAATTCTTTCTTCCTCGAGTTTGTTGAAACCTATACTTCGCGAGGCATCGACCTTAACAGCACGGCTATTCTCTCTGCGGTAGGCCAATTCATATCTTGAATTCCCTCAAGCAATTCCGGAATATGCGCTGTTACACCGCCTGAATTAACTATTTCATCTATCCTCTCGTCCTTGATCATAGATACTTACTCCCTAGTAGCTCTCTACTTTAGAATCTTTTTTTCAACTTACTTTTCCTTGTCGCAATAAAATAAATCAAAATCATTAATTGAACTACAGCAAATATTAGCGGTAAAAACAGCTCCCATAATCCCCAATCCCATGTTATCGGCATTAGTCCGCTAGAATTACCTTGTATTCTTGCATAAGTCATAAACAATAATCCAGGGATAGTAGAAAAAGCTACCCACTTAATGAAAGTATTCTTGTTTTCCGACCTTACCGCAAAAACTCCATTCGGTATACTAATACATATAAGAGCGGTATATACAGGAACGTAAGGGAAACCCGATTCCGTAAAAATAGAGCTACTATATATCACGCCTAATATATAGTGAGCAGCAATTATCATCAAAAATCCAAGAGTTAGTTTCAACACCATTCTCCCTGAACTAATAGTCGAATCGAGAGGTGACACATTTCTCAAGAGAGGCTTAAGACTGTTTCTCTATTGCTCTTTTAATATATTCATAATCAATTTGATTTCCTTTGGCTTTATAGAAAAAGCCCTTGTATCGAATTGTATCCGGTGAATTTATGATTAACTTTTTTACGGGTTTTCCTTTATCATTGTAGATCGTTGTTCTGAAGCTATAACCCATATACAAGAACGCCCATTTATCTTTCTGAAATGTAACGTCATTTAAGTTATTGATAATGTACTCGATCGCTATTTTATCGGTTATTTCCGTCTCGTAGCCTGTGTTCCCGTCAAAAATCTTAATACTGGAAACCTTGTCCGGCTTGATATTGACGATTGTATGCGGAATATAGGTGAGTCCATAAAGCAGAACTATTGCAACCAGAATTCCGACAAAAATCAGCGTTTTTTTATATTTTCTCATCTAACCATCCTAGAATAGTACTTTCATGCAATGCTCTTTATAAATCTCTCGATTTGTTTCTTATGATGTTTGTCATGGGGAATAAATCCTCTCAAATACTTTCGAATGCTAAAATTCTTTTTGTCGCCGTCGATATATTCCTTGGTATACTCCATTTCATCAAGTCCGGAGATATCGTAAATGATCTTCATTCGGTATTCTACAAATTGTTCAAGGATGGTTTTCTTTGGATGCAGCTTCGAATACTCAATTGCTTTAGCGTTAAACTCATTAAAGTTCAAATGTCTTACAGTCAGCGGTTGATTCTCTTTGATTTTTTCAATGCCTTCCTCATAGAAGAATTTATCCCACAGCATCATATGCGTGATTACATCCTTCAAAGTCCATTTCCCTTCAGCTATTGGCGAATTCCAATGTTCTTCAGTCAAATCCCCCCAGAATGAGTAGCAATCCCTTTCACTAATTCCATATTCACCTTACATATTCCTTTAATTTCCTTGCAACCTATCTCCCAATCATTCTATGAAAAAAGGATTTGCTGTTCACCTGCAGCAAACTTTATTTCGCCTTCCTGGGATTTATTAAATTCTTCCTCGCTATCGTAAATGCTAATTTCATGCGCAAAAGCGGCTAAGAGATAGACTCCTGTTCCTTCCGAGTCATCTTGAGGGTCAGCCCACGCATGGAACGCTCCATCAAGGACGGAATTAGAATCATTGCTTATTTCATTTGTAATCCTTACCTTCATTTTAGAGGCGCCGCAATAATGAGGGTAGATCCAACCGATTGATTATTCTTTCATCATTTTTTAGCTGTAGTTTTAAGGTGTAGTGTATGGTTCCAAGTCCCATGATGACCAGTAACAAAAATAAAGCATAGAGAAAAATCAACATATCACCTTCTTTTGTAGTTGATACAGGCTTCTTCAAACGCTTCATATCAGAAGTCGTCAGAAGCTTCTTTTACAAATTCTGTATACCACTCAAAAACTCCTTCTCAATCCGAGAAGGAGCCCCATCGATCTTCTTAAGCAGGTGACTGGTAGCGTCAGCTAATCCAGAAAATACTGTTTCCATCGATTTCTTTTAATTGCTTTTCAAAATCTTTATCCGGCTCAATATCATCTACAAAATGCCATTTCTTCTTGCTATCTTGCCAATATACCTTCCATAGCGCTTCCTCATATCTCAATTGAGCAATGGGGTATTCAAAACGTCTTCCCATATACCCTGGTCTTTCTTGGCTTAATGTGACGGTTTTACCCCTAAATTTATAAAAGATTTGAATTTCATCTTTTAGATGTTTCGGGATTTTCTTGTCTATATAGTTTTGGAGTATTTTTTCTATTCTCTTCTTCGTAAAATCATCCAACACATCTATCACCTCATAGTATTTAAATAGCCTCTCGAAATAACAAAATCCCTTACTGGCTCTAGCCTTTCGGCTAGGGATTTTTTGAGTTTCACCTCAATATTTGAGGGGGATCGAAAATTTCTCTTGACATTTGAAAGTCACCTTAATAAT
>NZ_JBEPYQ010000069.1:0-36063 GCF_041641335.1 Cohnella sp.
GATTCAAATGGCATGGTATCTCTCCGTTCAAGGCATCTAACAAGAGTATACCATAGCCACAAAAATAGTTTCATTATTTGTGGAACGTTATACTAGAGAGATAAATTCCGTTAATCAGGCAACGCCGGAGATCGAGCGGCTCAGGCGTTGCCTTGCCGTTTCCGCCGACGACTCGCCAATCGGCGCCGGTTCGTTGTGGCAGCGCTCTCATCGCGGGGGGGTCTTCATGATTGGTTATTCGAAAGTGTTCAGAAGATTTTTGTTTTCGTACCTGTTGATATTAATTATTCCCAGTCTGGCCGGGTTCATGTCCTACCGAACGTCCATCTCCGTCACGGAGTCGATTTCCATAGAGAACAGCGTGACGCAGCTGCAGAAGAGCAAGGAACTGCTTGAACGCAGAATAGCCGAGGTGGAAGGCTTCACTAGACAGATCGCCATCCAGGCCGATCTGAACGTGCTGATGACCGATCCTTTGTCGGAGGAGAAACAGAACGTATACGGCATCTGGAAAATGACCCGGGATTTGACGACGTACGGCCAGACGAACGATTTTTTGCGTCATTTTTTCATCTATCTCCGCAATTACGACGTCGTGCTGACGCCGGGATCCGCCTTTTTCCGGCCCGAGCATTATTATGAGAGCTACAGCTACGAGGATATGTCCGTCTCCGAATGGGAAAGCGTCGTATTGAACAAGACGCACTTCAGGGAGATGATGCCGCTTCGTCCGTTCGTCACTCCGGTTTCCCGGACGTCGGTCGTCACCTATATGCAGTCGCTGCCGCTGGACAGCTTCGGAGAATCTTCTCCGGCCGTCGTAGTCGTCATCATCGACGAGAAGGTGATCGCCGAGATGCTGTCGGGAATCACGAATCAGAACGGCAGTTGGGTTCATATCCTCGACGCGAACGGCAATACGATCAGCCGCCAAGGGAACAGCGATTCGATGGCGGAGGCGCTTGCCTCCGATCCGCGGTTCGACGGGAGCCGGACGAGCCAGTTTTACGAGGACGAACTGGTCGTGACGATCCGTTCGTCCACGAACGGCTGGGTGTACCATGCCGGCATACCGAAGAAAGCGCTGATGGAGAACGCCAACAAGATCAAGCGCATTTCCTTGTCCGTCACCGGAGGAGCCGTGCTCGTCGGCCTGCTCGTCGGCCTGGCGCTCGCCTACCGGAACAGCGCTCCGATTCATCGTCTGCTGACGGCGCTGGGCCAGGAGACGACCGCCGACAGCAACGTCTACGATTTCTTGCACGGCAACATCTCCGAGATGATTCTGAGCAACAAGCAGCTTGAATCGGAGCTGAAGCGGCAGCAGCCGATCGTCCGGGACGCGTTCTACAAGCGCCTGATCGCCGGAGAGTTCCAATCCCGCGAGGAGATTATCGCCGCGGCCGTTCAATCCAACGCCGGCCTGGGCGGCAACGCCGGCTTCGCCGCGATCGTGCAGATCAACGGCTACTCCGGCATGGACAACGTCGAGGTGCTGAACGAGCTGCAAGCCGCGCGCCTCGTGCTGAAGCAATCGTTGCAAGAGCTGGCCGGCACCGTCCCGACGACGGACCTGGGCGCCGACAAGCTGGTCGTGCTGTTCGTCAACGAGGAGACGGACAGCGGCTCCTACGTCCAGGAGCAGGTTGACGCGATGCTGAATCAATTGGCCGAATCGTTGTTCAAGGAATACAAGATTTCGGCGAAGGCGGCCGTCAGCGCCCGGTTCGGATCGGTGTCGGACATCAGCCACGCTTACGAGCAGGCGAAGCAGACGCTGGAGAACGCCGCCCCGTTCGGGGCGAAGCCCGTATACTGGTACGGGGAAACGGCGCTAAGCAGCGAGACGTACTATTATCCGCTCGACGTGGAGATGCGCCTGATCGGCACGATCCGGGCCGGCGAAAGCCGGGAAGCGCGGCGTCTGATCGACAGAATCGTCGAGCAGAACGCCGAAGCCCGCGAGCTCTCGGCGGAGATGCGGCAGCAGCTCTCCCTGGAGATGAAGGGGACGCTGCTCAAGCTGCTGGACCAGAAGACGTTCGCCGAATCGGAAGCGATCGAGCCGGTGAGAAACCGCATCGTCGCGATTCAGCCGACGGAAGCCGTCGATCAGCTGCGCGACGAGTTCGTGGAAGTGATGGAGGCGCTGTGCGGCATGGTCGCCAGCAAGAAGAACGATCAGCACGTCCGCATCGTCGAGCAGCTCAAGCAACTGATCGAGCAGCATTACAGCCAATCGGAAATGAGCCTGTACAGTCTCGCCGAACAGGTGGGGAGACCGGAGAAATACATTTCGCAAGTGTTCAAGGAAGTGGTGGGGGACAATCTGTCCGATTACATCGAACGGGTGCGGATGGATCGCGCCGAGCGGCTGCTGAAGGAGCCCGGGCATACGATCGACGAAATCGCTGCGCTTGTCGGCTACAATAGCTCCCATTCGTTCCGCAGGGCGTTCAAGCGCGTAACCGGGGTGTCCCCGAGCGCGTACCGCAGCGCCCAGGACGATTGACGGAAATTTGTCCCCTCCGATAGAGTATCGTACTCGCATAGAGCCGTTTCGCCAGAGCCGAGGGCATCCGCCCGGGCCTTGCGGGACGGCTCTTTCGACGTGCCCGCAAGCGTACGGCCGCCGATCGGCCTTACCGTGAATGCGCTTGCGAAAATCGGCCCAGGTACGGAAAAGTGGCCCCCGCAAATCGGGAGAACGGGACGCAAAACGACTCAATTGTACCTACACAACCGGCTCCGGAATGCACTATGATCAAGCCACGAAAGCGCTCGCAACATAACGGCGTCTTACAGGGAGGGATCGTTCTGCAATCGACCACGGTTTCGGAAGCAACGACAATAAAGCGCATTCACGCGAAGCGGAGAGGATTCCGGGAACGAGCGCTCAAGAGCTTCAAAGCCCACTGGCAGCTGTACTTGCTCGTATTGCCGCCGCTGCTGTTCTTTTTGATTTTCAAGTACTACCCGATGGCGAACGCGGTGCTCGCGTTCAAGGATTTTAACGTCGTGAAGGGGATCTGGGCGAGTCCTTGGGTCGGAATGAAGCATTTCGACGCGTTTTTCGAAAATCCGATTTTTTGGACGCTGCTTCAAAATACGCTGCTGCTCAGCCTGTTCCTGCTGCTGGCGGGATTCCCCATACCGATTCTGCTCGCGCTGATGCTTAACGAGGTGCGCAGCGCCCGGTTCAAGAAGTTCGTGCAGCTCGTCACGTTCGCGCCTTATTTTATTTCGACGGTCGTCATGGTCTCCATTATTATGCTGTTCCTGGCGCCGAGACTCGGCTTCGCGAACGTCGCTCTCCAGTATTTCGGCTTGGAGCCGATCAATTTTCTGGGCGAGCCGGGCATGTTCCGCTCGATCTACGTCATCTCGGATATTTGGCAGACGGCCGGATACGCCGCGGTCATTTACTTGGCGGCGCTCGCGGGCATCGATCCGACGCTGTACGAAGCGGCCAAGGTGGACGGAGCCTCGCGGCTGCAGAAGATCGTTCACGTCGATCTGCCCGGCATACTGCCGACGATTACGATCATTCTCATTCTGAACGTCGGCAACGTCATGTCTCTGGGCTTCGAGAAAATTTATTTGCTGCAAAATTCGCTGAACTTGCCGTCTTCGGAAGTTATCGCCACTTACGTCTACAGCATCGGACTGCTGAACGCGAATTACAGCTTCGCGACCGCGGTCGGACTGTTCAATTCGGTGATCAACCTGGTTTTGCTGGTCACGGTCAACGCTTTGGCCAAACGCCTGTCGAACACGAGCATCTGGTGAGAAAAGGAGAGAGATTCATATGGCCATTTCTACGGCGGCGCCCCGGCGCCGAATCCGGGAGTCGGCCGGCGACCGGCTGTTTATGTTCGCGATTTACGCGATTTTAGGACTTGTGCTTATCGCCGTCTTGTACCCGCTTATCTATATCGTCAGCAGCTCGATCAGCAGCCCTGCGGCCGTAACGTCGGGGAAGGTATGGCTGTGGCCGGTCGACGTGTCGTTCAGAGGCTTTCAGACGATTTTCAAAACCCCGCAAATTATGACCGGGTACGCCAACTCGCTGTTCTACATGTCGGCGGGAACGGTGATCAGCGTGACGCTTACGATCATGCTGGCCTATCCGCTGTCGCGCAAAACGTTTTTCGGACGCAGCGGCATTCTGATGCTCGTCACGTTCACGATGCTGTTCAGCGGAGGGCTGATCCCGACTTATCTGGTCGTCAAGGAGATGGGGCTGATCGACTCCCGCTGGGCGCTGCTCATTCCGAACGCGATCTGGGTGTGGCAGGTCATTATCGCCCGCTCGTTCTTCCAGTCGACGATTCCGGAAGAGCTGGTCGAAGCGAGCGAGATCGACGGCTGCAGCGACTGGCGGTTTCTGTGGAGCGTCGTTCTCCCGCTGTCCAAGCCGATCGTCGCCGTGCTCGTGCTCATGTACGCCGTCGGCCAGTGGAACGCGTATTTCGACGCGTTGATCTATTTGAAGTCCGACAAGCTGTATCCGCTGCAGCTCGTGCTCCGCAGCATTATCATCCAGAACAACAGCGCGGGCGTCATGGACCCGAGCATTCAAGTGCAGCGGGCGGAGATGGCGGAGTTGCTCAAATATTCGCTGATCGTCGTCGCGACGCTGCCGGTCTTGATCATCTATCCGTTCGTTCAAAGGTATTTCGTGCAAGGGATGCTCGTCGGTTCGGTCAAAGGCTGATTCGCGATCCGGAAATCCGTAAAGGCGGTGAGGACGATGTAGGCGGTGAAACGGAAGGTCCAGCTTGGTATACTAATAACTCGAACATGCAAAGGGGAGCTACATCGAATGAAAAAAGCGACTTGGAGTTTACTGTCCGTCCTGCTCGTTCTGAGCCTTGCGCTCGCGGCTTGCTCAAGCAACAATTCCGGCTCGAACGCGTCTCCTTCCCAAGGGGAATCCGCTTCCGGTTCGCCGGCGGAAAGCTCGTCCAAGCCGGTGGAAATCCGGGTGTTCGCCGTCCAGGAGCAGGGCATCGACCTGGCGACCAACAAATACACGCAGCACGTCGAGGAGAAGTTCAACATCAAGTTCAAATTCGAGACGATTCCTTCCGACGGAGCCAAGGAGAAGCGCCAAATCTCGCTGGCGAGCGGGGATTACCCGGACGCCTACATTTTGACCCACTATATCGACCAGTTCTCGCAATCCGATCTGCTGAAGTTCGGTCAGCAAGGCGTCATTGTGCCGCTGAACGACCTGATCGATCAATACGCGCCTAATGTCAAGGCGGCGTTCGAGAGCAACGCCGATTTGAAGCTGCTCAACACCGCGCCGGACGGCAACATTTACGGCCTGGGGGCCTATACGCAATGTTTCCACTGCTCTTATCCGAACAAAATGTGGATCAATACCAAATGGCTCGAAGCGCTGAGTCTGCCAATGCCGACGACGCCGGAGGAATTCAAGAACGTGCTGAAGGCGTTCAAGACGCAGGACCCGAATCAAAACGGCAAAGCCGACGAAGTGGCCCTCAGCGGCTCCACGGAAGAGTTCGGCGTACGCGTGCTGCCGTTCCTGATGAACCCGTTCGTCTACAACGACGACCGCAACTATTTGAACTTCTCGAACGGCAAGGTCGAATCCGCCGCGATCAAGCCGGAATGGAAGGATGGGCTGGCTTACGTCAAGTCGCTGTACGATGAAGGGCTGATCGATCCGGGCGCGTTCACGCAGAACGCCGAAGCGTTCAAGAAGATCGGGGAGAACGCGGACGCGGAAATTCTCGGCGCGGGAGCAGGCATGCACCCGGCGATCTTCCTCAACCTGGACGGCGCGCGCGCGGCCGACTACAATCCGGTACCTCCTCTGCAAGGGCCGAACGTCTCGTTCGCAACGCACGACAACGGCGGCGTCTCGCCGGGCGCCAAGTTCGTCATCACGAACAAGGCGAGCGAAGAAGCGAAGATCGCGCTGATCAAGCTAGCCGACTACATGTACACGCCGGAAGGACAGACGAACGGCGCCAACGGCATGAAGGGCATCGATTGGGAAGATCCGGCGCCGGGCGACAAGGCGCTCGGGGAGAACGTGGAGCCTAAAGTCAAGCCGATTCCTGGCAAGCAAGGGGAACCGCCGCGGAACGCGGGCTGGAGCGGCATGGGCCACTTCTATATGCCGAAAGACTATCGCGACAGTTGGGTTCAAGGCACGGACATCTACGATCCGGCCAACTACGAACGCCGCCTGTACGAGGCGACGTTGAAATACGAAGGCCGCGAGCCGCAGGAACTGTTCCCGATCTGGTCGCTGTGGGTCGATCCGGCCACCTTGGACGAGTCGAGCATGCTGCAGACGAACATCCGCAACTACATCGAGCAGAATGCGCTGCAATTCGTGACCGGCAACAAGGATTTGGACAAGGATTGGGACAGCTACGTCAAAGGTCTTGAGAACCTGAAGCTGGGCCGTTATCTGGAAATTCTTCAATCGGCGTACGACGCGTCGGCGAAAGCGGGTTCCTAAGAAAACAACGGGGCCGTTCCAATAAACGTTCTGCGAACGGAAACGAAAGCGGGAGAGAAGCTTCGTCTCGTACCGGCAGCGAATGTGGAACGGGGAGAGGAGCGGACAGGAATATGACCGGGCCGCGGGAATTGCGTCTGCGAAGCGGGCTTCCGAATGTGCGAGACAAGGCGCGCCGAGGCGAGTCGATCGCCGCGGCCTTCCTTGGGGGTTCGATAACCGAGGGGGCCGGCGCTTCGGACGCCGAGGCGACGAGCTGGCGGGCTCGGACGGCCGAGTACTTGGCGGAGCGATTAGGAGAAGGGACGAGAAGCGTCAACGCGGGAGTCGGAGGCACGACGTCGGCGTTCGGCGCGCATCGGCTGGCTCTTCATGCGTTCGGCGAGGGGGACATCGATCTGCTGTTCGTCGAGTTCGCCGTTAACGACTGGGATTACGGGGCGAATGTCAGAGAGACGGCGCTTCGGAGCATGGAGGGCATCGTGCGGCAATGCCGCCGCCTGATGCCGCGTGCGGACATCGTATTCGTCTACGCGGCCTCGGATCGGAATATCGCGGAGGAGCTGCCGCTTACGATCGCCGTTCACGAGGAGGTCGCGTCGCGGTACGGCATTCCCTCGGTCAACCTGGCCTCCCGTATACGGATGCTGACGGAAGCGGGAGCGATCCGCTGGGAGGAGTTGGCGCCGGATCGGGTTCATCCGAACGACGAAGGGTACGCGCTGTATGCGTCGACGGTGCGGGAATGCCTGAATTTCGCACTGTCCGCCGATGAAGGGGCCGACGACGATGCGGCCGCGAACGAAGAACCGGTCGGGCTGCTGCCGGAGCCTCTCATCGACGGTCACTACGGGGAGGCGAAGCTGCTGGATATCGGCATCGCCGAATCGGACGACGGGTTCGCTACCTCGGACCGGGAGCCGGGAGCGCTGATGAACTGGCGCTATCCGATCCGCCATCTTCATGCCGACCGGGAGGGCGCGTCCCTGACGTTCCGGACGATCGGCAGGGGAGCCGGAGCAGTGCTGCTGTGCGGTCCGGATACGGGCATCGTCGAATATTCGGTCAACGGCGGCGAATTCCGGGAAGCGAATCCGTTCGACGACTGGTGCACGGTCGCTTACCGCCCCGTCATTCTGCTGTTTCCGGCGGAGAGGGAGCGGGGGGAGCTGCGCGTCGAGCTGAGGAATACGGCGAACAAAGACGGGAGAAGCGCCGGAACCGGCTTGCGTGTGCTCGGTTTTCTAAGCCATTAAGCCGGAACGGGGGAGTGAGGGGCAATGCCGCTTACAGATCACGGAGTATCGTGACCGGAGACGAGACCGCGCCGTCGAGGATCCGGGTCCGGATGCAGAGATTTCGTATTCGGAGGAACGGCGGAGTCTTTTTATCGGTTGTAGGTTCGGCGTGCAAACGTATACAGATGGCGCGTTTTTGGATACACATGGGCGGTGCGATCTGATACCCTGATCTTGTCTTATCCGAATCCAAATGGATGGAGGGCCAACTTTGGGCAGATTGCGTATCGGCATGATCGGCACGGGAGGAATCGCGGAATGGCACGGACGGCAGCTGTTGGAGCTGCCGGAGGCGGAGATCGTTGCGATCGCGGACACAAGCGAGCGCAGCAGGGACAGGTTTGTCGGAAAATTCGAGTTGCACGAAGCGGCGCAGTTCGAGGATTATCGCGAGATGCTGGAGAAGATCGAACTGGACGCCGTCGTCATCTGCTCGCCGCATACGCTGCACTATGAGCAGGCGACGGATGCGCTGAACAAAGGATTGCACACGCTGATCGAGAAGCCGATGACCTGCAGCTCCGCCGAAGCGGAGCAATTGATCGAGACGGCGAAGCGGTCGGGGAAAATTTTGCAGGTGTCGTATCAGCGGCATTTTCAACCGGAGTTTCTATATATTAAAGAGGCGATCGCGCGGGGCGAGATCGGCAAGCTGACGTCGGTGACGGCTTCTCTGTACCAGGAGTGGAGGCAGGGAACCCCCGGCAGTTGGAGGCAGGACCCGGCGCTGTCGGGCGGCGGCTTCCTGATGGATTCGGGGAGCCACATTATCGACGTGATGCTGTGGACGACCGGGCTGACGCCGATCGAGGTCAAGACGCAGCTGCACAAGCAGGGCTCCCCGGTCGAGATCGACACGTTTACCTCGATTCGTTTCGCGGAAGGCGCGGTAGGCGGGCTGAATTTGGTCGGCTATGCGCCGTGCTGGCATGAAACGTACGCCTTCTGCGGCGACGAGGGCGGCATTTTCTATGACAACGGCCGCATTACGCTGCGCCGTCTGCGGCAGGAACCGATCGTTCCGGAGCTTCCCGAGCAGACGACGAACCAGGACAAGAGCTTCGTCGACGCGATCCTCGGAAGGCGGGACGTGGCGGTTAGCGGCGAATTCGCCTACCGGGTCGTGAAGTTTTCGGAGATGGTATACGAAGCGGCGGGTTATTCCCCAATCGAAGACGCGCGCGCGGAAGGAGGAGTTCGGGCATGAAGCTTCCTATCGGAATGAGAATCCCTCCCCGAATCGGGAAGGAGGGCATCGAAGCGGTCGCCGCTTGGGCGGCTGAAGCCGGACTCGACGCGCTTGACGTGCCCGAGCTGACGACGGACGTCAAGTCGGCGTGCGACAAGGCCGGTCTCGCAATCGGTTCGGTGGACGCCCACGGTGTCGCGCAATTGCTGAGCCGGGACGAAGCGAGACGGGCGGACGCCGTCGTGTCGGTGAAGAAACAGATGGACGGAATGGCGGCTCTCGGGGGCAAAGTCATGTTCATGTGTCTCGTGCCCGAGGACGCGACGCTGCCTCGTGCCGACGGATTCGCGATCTGGCGGGAGACGTTCCCGGAGGTGGTCGGCCATGCCGAGCGTACGGGCGTCTACATCGCCATCGAGGGCTGGCCGGGACCGGCTCCGCATTATCCGACGCTCGGCTGTACGCCGGAGATGTGGCGAGCGATGTTCGAAGCGATTCCGTCGAAGCACTTCGGCTTGAACTACGATCCGTCTCATCTCGTTCGTCTCGGCATCGACTATTTGCGGGCGCTGTCCGAATTCGGGGAACGGATCAATCACTGCCACGGCAAAGATACGGAAATTTTGTACGACGAGCTGTACGAATGCGGAACGCTCACCGCGACGTTCGGAGCGAAATACGGCTTCTCGGAAGGCTCTTGGCGCTATACGATTCCCGGACACGGAGAAGTCGACTGGGGCAAGGTCGCCGTCCGTCTCGACCGGCTGGGCTACGAGGGCGCGATCGGCATCGAGCTGGAGGATCACCGCTATTGGGGAACGATCGAAGCCGAGCGCCAAGGAATCGTGAAGTCGGCGGAGCATCTGGCTCTATACTTCAGGTAGTTTGCTTTGGGACGGCAGTCTCGCAACGCCATGCAGACGAACGGCAGCGCAGGGGATTAACCCGGCGCTGCCGTTTTTTGTGGGCTTGGAGAGCGAGAGGAAGTACGAAATATTGAGAACCTTTCGCCAGAGCCTCGTCCGAGTACCGATGTGCGATTCTTTAGAACAACGCATTCCAATTGAGAGCTTTTTGGGAGACGATAACCGAATCTTTAGAACAACGCCCTCCGTTTGAGCGTTTTTCGGGAGACGATAACCGAATCTTTAGAACAACGCCTTCCATCAGAGCTGCATTCCTGAGGCGATAATCGAATCTTTAGAACAACGCGCTTTGCGAAGAACTTCAATGACATGTGTCCTTGTACGCGACAGCCTCAGTTTTTTTCTGCGGGAGATCTACTCCGAATAAGCGACCCGGAAGCCGGAGTTGCCGGTGGAGCTGTCCGGCGTATTGGAGCTTCTCGCGGCGACGCGGTACCGGTTGCAGTAGGAGCGGTGGCACAAGTACGAGCCTCCCCGCATCGATCGTTTGCCGGTAGGCTGGTCGAACCGCGGATTGACGTTCGGAGTCGCTCGGTGGTAGGTCGGCGAGAACCAGTCCGCGCACCATTCCCACACATTGCCCGCCATATTGTACAGCCCGTAACCGTTGGGCTTGTACGCATCGACGGGAGCCGTCCCCTCGTAGCCGTCGCTTGCGTTGTTTTTGACCGGGAATTTGCCCTGCCAGATGTTGCAGCGGTGTTCCCCGTTCGGCTTGAGCAGATCGCCCCACGGATACGTCTTCCGCTCCAGGCCGCCTCTGGCCGCATACTCCCACTCCGCTTCGGTCGGCAGGCGCTGGCCGGACCAGTTGCAGTAAGCTTCCGCATCGTGCCAGGATACGTGAACGACCGGGTGATCCATGCGGTCCCGAATGTCGGAGTCCTGTCCTTCCGGCTTCGCCCAGTAGGCACCGTTCACGATGTACCACCAGGGGGTCGCCTGCGGAACGTTGTCGACTTGGCGCTTCGTTTCTTCCGATACGAACAGATGGAAGACGTAAGACCAGCCGAACCGCTCGGCTTCCGTGACGTAACCGGTCTCTGCCACGAACCGCTCGAATTGCGCGTTCGTGACGGCGTGCGGAGAGATATAGAAGGGATCGACGCGCACAAGACGCTCCGGTCCCTCGCCGTCCGACGCGAATCCTTCCCGGGAATCGGTTCCCATGACGAATTCGCCTCCGGGCAGCTTCACCAATCCTTCGATCGGACTGCTTGAGCATTTTGTTGCGGACGGACGCGCGGAAGGTGACGGGTCGGGATGCGTCCCGGCAAGGCCATCTTTCCGGCGCGCCGCGCAGCAGGCTTTTACCACGGGTTGTTCCAAAGGTTTTGCTCCTCTCGTGCGTTCAAGCGCGAATGCCGTTGCCGCTTATCCGTATACCGCGATACCGACGAGACCGGACAGCAAGACGACGGAAAAGGGATGCTTGTGCAAATAGACCAAGGCGAACAAGGACCCGGCGAAAATCGCGATCTGGCTCCACGTCTGCCAGCCGAAGTCCATCGTGATGCCGGAATTTTGCGCGAACACGATCGCCGCATAGACGATCATGCCCGCGACGGTCGGGCGAAGTCCGAAGAAGGACGACTTGACCAGTTGGTTGTCGCGATAGCGCATAATGAGCTTGCCCGCGGCCAAAATTAAAGCGAGCGAGGGGAGGATCATCGCCGTTGAAGCGACGACCGCTCCGATCGGACCGGCTTGATGGTAGCCGACGGCCACCGCGATATTGGTCGCGATCGGGCCCGGCGACATTCCGGCGACGGCCACGATGTCCGCGAGTTGGACCGCGTCCATCCACTGGTGGCGGTTCAGCACTTCCTCCTGAATAAGCGGAATCATGGCATAGCCGCCTCCGAAGGACACAAGGCCGACCATAAAAAAAGTAAGAAACAGATCGATAAGCATAACCATTCCCCATTATCGTCGAGTTTAGATCATGTAGTCGTAGACGGGTTCTTTTTCCTCCAGCTTCGTTTTTCTGCCGAGCAGTGCTCTGATCTTCACGACGGCGATGCCCGCCAGCGCGCCGAACACGATGACCCAGACGGGGTGGACGAAGCTTCCGCCGAAGAGCAGCAGGCAGACGGCAACTGCCGCGAGCGCGCCCGTGGCGAAATCGACGACGGCGGTTTTGCCGATCTTGATGGCGGCAAAGACGATCATGGCGACAACGGTCGCGCGTATGGAAAGGAAGGCGGCTTCGATCTTCGGGTTGTCCTTCATCTGAACATACACCAGAGACAGGCCGATCATCAAGACGAACGTAGGGAGGAAAATGCCGAGCAGCGCCGACAGCGCCCCGCCGAAGCCGGCGATGCGATAGCCGATCAGCGTGGCCGAATTGACGGCGACCGCCCCGGGAACGGAACCGGACACCGCGACGATGTCGGCGACTTCTTCGCTTTGCAGCCATTTGCGCTTCTCCACGATTTCCTTTTCGATCACCGGAATGAGGGCGTAGCCTCCGCCGAACGTTAACGGTCCCATTCTCAGAAAGGTCGCGAACAGCGAGCCGATCAACTTCCAGTTGGCTTTCATAGGCGTTATCTCCTCTCCGCTTTTTCTAGTATAGCATCTTTATTTCATTTTGGAATAAAGTTTTGTTTAAAATGGACTATTATATCTTCTTATGAGAGGTATAGATTTAACTTAATTTCAATTTGGATTTTTGTGCAAAGGGAGATCCGGTTATCCAGTAGTCCCCGAGCCGGAAATCGGCTATAATGTTTAGTAGATTTCCAATGTGGTTACTTGGATAAGCGAGGAATCCCCATGAGCCTGCAACGAAACAATGGCATGCCGTCGTCGAAACGGCTGATCTATTCGCATATCGCGGAGCAAGGCACGGTGTCCAAGGCGGAATTGCTGGACCGTTCTTCGATGACCAGCAGCACCCTGACCCGTATGCTCGACGAGATGGTGTCCGAGAAGCTGATTCTGGCTTCGGGGTTCGGACCGTCGAGCGGCGGCAGGCGGCCGATCCTGTACGAGACGAATCCGGAGTACGGCTATTTCTTCGGGCTGGAGATTTCCCGGTTCTCCTCGACGCTCGGCTTCTATGACGTGCGCATGAACCCGATGTCGCTCACCCGCTGGCGCATGGACGAAGCGATGACGCCCGAACGCGTCGTCGAGCATGCCGCCGCCAATATGAAAGCCATTCTTAACGACCATAAAGTCGATCCCGAAAAAGTCGTCGGCGTTGGCATAGGCGCCGTAGGGCCGCTTGACAGAGAGCGGGGCGTCATCATGAAGCCGCGGTACTTCTCGTCTCCGGGCTGGGTGGACGTGCCGATCTGCCGAATGATCGAGGAGAAAACCGGATTCCCGGCGGAGCTGGAAAACGGCGCCAACGCGGCGCTCATGGGCGAGCAGTGGGCGATGCGCGGCTCCAAGCCGCAGCATATGCTGTATGTGCATGCCGGGGTCGGATTGCGTTCCGCGATGATGTCCTACGGACAGATCATACACGGATCGCTGGATATGGAGGGCGCGATCGGCCAGATGATCATCCAGACGGACGGACCGCGGCTGAACGAGGACGGCAACTTCGGCGCGCTCGAAGCGTACGCGTCCGTGCAGGCGCTGGAGCGGTTGGCGCAGTCCCGGGCGAAAATCAGCGGAGGAGAATGGCCGGAGAGGCTGCAGTCGTCCCCGGAACGGATCCGTTACGAGCTTCTTCTGCAGGAGCTGCGGCAGAACAATTCGCACGTCGAGGAGCTGTTCAGGCAGGCCGCTTCCTATTTGGGCATCGGGCTGGCCAACATGATCAACATGCTGCATCCGGAGACGATCGTGCTCGGGGGGACGCTGATCAACTCGTACGATCGGTTTTACGAGACCGCCATAAGTATTGCGCGCAAGAACGTATACTATTATCCGGAATATGAGCCGGTGTTCACCAAGGGCGAACTTCGGGAGGACGCCGTCGCGACCGGAGCCGCTCTGATGGTGTGGAAGAAGATGTCGATCTGAATTTTTTAAAGTTGAACTCCGGCGACATTGTGGTAACATGTGGAGGAACGGAAGCGCTTCATCATTTTTATTTTCTCCGAAAGGGATGTTCCATTCATGCCGTTAATCGACATGCCGCTCGAGAAGCTGAAACAGTATCAAGGGGTCAATCCGCGTCCGGCCGATTTCGACGCGTACTGGGAGAGAGCGCTTGCGGAGATGCGGGCGGTAGACCCGCAAGTCGAGCTCGTGCCGAGCGCCTTCCAGACGCCTTCCGCCGAATGCTTCGATCTATATTTCACCGGCGTTCGCGGCGCGCGCATCCATGCGAAATACGTACGTCCGCGCAACGTCGCCGAGCCGCATCCAGCGGTCGTGTTGTTCCACGGGTATACCGGCAATGCCGGGGACTGGTCGGACAAGCTGGCGTATGCTTCGCTCGGGTTTTCCGTGTTGGCGATGGACTGCCGCGGTCAAGGCGGCTCTTCGGAAGACGCTGGCGGGGTAAAGGGGACGACGCATCACGGGCATATTATTCGCGGGCTTGACGATCATGAGGACAACTTGCTGTTCCGGCATATTTTCCTCGACACGGCGCAGCTTGCCGGCATCGCGATCGGCTTGCCGGAAGTCGATCCCGAGCGAGTGTACGCGGCCGGCGGCTCGCAGGGCGGCGCGCTTACGATCGCTTGCGCGGCGCTGGAGCCGAGAGTGAAGAAGCTGGCCCCGGTATTTCCGTTCCTGTGCGATTACAAGCGGACTTGGGAGATGGACTTGGCGAAGGACGCGTACCAGGAGCTGCGGACTTTCTTCCGCCATTTCGATCCGCTGCACGAGCGCGAGGACGAGATTTTCACGAGGCTGGGCTACATCGACTTACAGTATTTGGCGAATCGGATTCGCGGAGAGGTGCTCATGTTCGTCGGGCTGATGGACACGATCTGCCCCCCGTCCACGCAATTCGCGGCCTATAACAAAATGACCGCGCCCAAGCAGCTCGTGATCTATCCGGACTTCGGCCACGAGCATCTGCCGGGTTCGACGGACAAGACGATTCAGTTTTTCCTTAAGTAACGGACGCCGGGTTAGCGGTTTAGTAAGTCGAACCAACATCCGAATCAGTAAGCAGGCTCCGGCGCAGCGCTTCTGCCAGAAGACCCAGTACCAGCCCTTGGCCGTACAGAGTGGGGTAACAGGGAATCTCGTTGTAGGCCTCGATTGAAGGCATGACCGGCGTTCCGCCTGAAACGCCCAGAACTGCGCCTTTTTCGTCAATTTGGGCCAGCACGGCCGATAGCGCTTTGCAGGCTGCGGCCAAGGTGTCTTCCTCCAGCAGTCCCAGACGAACGGCCTTGAAGATCCCGCAAGCAATGCCGGCGCTGCCGGAGACTTCCTCATAGAAGTCGGACCGATCCATAACAGTGGTCCATAATCCGCTTTCCTGCTGGTACTGGGGCAGGGCTTTCATCAAGCTGGCATAGCGTTCGGTAACTGCGGGCGGAATGGCCGCAATTCCCTCCAGCTCCTCCAGAATCATGGGCGTGCCAACGGCGATCCAGGCGTTGGCGCGCGTCCAGCGCGCCGCAGACATATGATTCCGAGCCATGCTGTTCCAGCCGTGGAACAATACACCGGTCGTCTCATCCTGCAGCAGCCGCAAATGCAGGGCGAGCTGTGAAACCGCTTCATCCGCGTAGGCTTTGTTTTTCGTCTGCCGGGCCAGCCGGGCCAGAAACAGGACGGCCATAAAGACGGTGTCCGCCCAAACCTGTTCGGGGAAGGCGGCTTTTTCCGTCACGGTATGCTCAAAAGCGCCCTCCCGGGTTCGCGGGGCCTCGTTCAGCATCCACTGTCCGATTCGAATGGAGAGGTCCAGATATGTAGTGTCCCCGGTATGGCGATACAAAGCGGGGAATATAGCAAAAGGCGCCATGGAATTGATGACCTTCAACTGTTCCGATTTAGACAAATGCTGTCTGCTCCATTGAATCAATTGCTCCATGATCTCTTCCTGTTTGCTTTGTTCATAAAACTCCAATATGGAAATGACGCCGACGCCAGGAACCCAGTCCCAGTGCCTCATGTCCATGCCCCAGTTGCCGCAGTGGTCTCCCAGCATGTAGCTGTAAACGTGATCGGCCGTCCTGCGCAAAGCTTCTTTAGATAAAACGGAAGCCATTGTTTTCCTCCTTGAAAGATTTGATATACTCATACTATACGGTTTGCGCGTTCGGAAATCTTGGCCGATTCTGCCGGAATAATTGGGGAATTGTGCACATGTGATTGGAGGAAACGGCGTGCTTAGGATAGACGGGGAGGAAGTGCCGGAGAAAACGTTGGTGGATTCCGTCACCAATAAGACTTTGTTCGACTTTCCCGTACAATGCGTGTTTCGCACGAGCGACATACAGCAGGCGTTTCTTCATTCCCATCACGGCTATGAGTGGTATTTGTGTCTGAGCGGAAATGGCAGATTTATCGTTGGCGAAAATATGCTTCATGTAGGCGCCGGAACGTTGATTGTCGTCAATCCTCTGGTGCTGCATATGCCCCGATCGGATGCCGGGAAGCCTTTTCACCGTTACATTCTGAGCGTCGGCCAGAATTATATGGACCATGTTCTGCGGAATGCGATTGATCCGGGCGCGGCCAAGGCTGTGGCCAGATGGCTGCCGACAGCCGGGCTCGATTATGCCTGTTGGCAGCTAAACGCTCGTCAGCTGTTAAGAGTTCAGGATATTCTAACCCGGCTGGGGGGAGAAAGTGCGAGCGGGCGGGAGCGCTGCACGCTGACGGTGTATAGCTTGGTGCTTCAGTTTTTTGCCGGGCTGGGACGCCGCGAGGCGGGACCGGCTGTAGCTGTGCATAACGGCAAAACCCGCAAGCGGCTGGCGGAGGAGATCATGGGCTATGTGGCGGAACATTATACGGAATCGTTCGGCGTGGAGGATTTGTGCCGCCGTTTCCATCTGTCTCGTTCCTATCTTCATCGCATTTTTAAGCGGGAAACGGGAATATCGGTCAACGAATATGTGATTGCCTACCGCGTGAACAAGGCCAAGGGGCTGCTGGAAAGCGGAACTCTTCGCTTGACGGAAGTGGCCATGGCTTCCGGCTTCCGCGATTTGTCCCATTTTTTCCATATGTTCAAGCGATTGACGGGGGTTACGCCGGGGCGTTACCGGATCGGCGGAGCTACGTTGAACGGAGACGATGAACGGATATGAAGCGTAATGTGCGCAGATAACGAGCGCGGGCCGGCTGAGGTCTCCGCTCATTTTCTGCGTCGGAACTCGTTTGGAGTCATACCGGTTGCTTTTTTGAACAGCGTGCAAAAATGCGGATAGTTGGAGAATCCCACTTTTTCGGCCAATTCGTAGTTTTTCAGATCGGCGCGCAGCAAATATTCCTTGGCTTTCTCGATCCGCTGGTCGTTCAGGTAATCCAGGAAGTTGCAGCCGGTCTGCTGCTTGAACAGATGGCTAAGATAGCTGGCGTTCATATGGATATGATCGGCCACCTTCTGCAAGGTAAGGTTGTCGCGCAAATGGTCGCGCATGAAGGAGATCGCCTTCTGTATTTCCGGATGCAGATCGGGCGCGAGACCTTCATCCTGATGCCGAAGCTTGCCGATGATGGACTCGAGATGCTCGAACCAGGTTTCGAAGAAGTCGTCATGCTCAATTTGCAGCCACTCCCGTCTAGTCAGCGGAATCGACATGTCCTCGAGGAGGGCGATCATGTTTTTTTTCAGCCTGGAGGGCACCGGCCGCTGGCTCAGGACGAAGCCCCTCAGATGCTCGATGCCCTGCAACCGCTGCTCCAGATCGGGAGTGGACCACAGCGAGCGCAGCTTGCCGCTAATCGATTTCCAGTCCAACTCGCTGCCGTGATTCCACACGAATCTCTGGTATTCATGGTAGAAGTGAATGTCGGAGCGTTTGTCGTAGAAATTGATTTCCGCCGCCTGCAGCGCCTGAGAAATTGAGCCCTTGAGCTGGAAATAGCTGAGCGAGTCGGAGCTGACGCCGCATAGGAGCGGACTGCCCATATATTTGGCGAACCACTGGTTCATCTGCCTGTAGAGCCGATCCATCTGGATGCTGGCGTCTCCGTTGCCGAACGAGGACGGCTTCTGCAGCAGGATGGCTGCCTCTCCGTTCCCGAGCGGCAGCACATCGCCAAGCGCGGGGTCCTCAATACTTTCATAGATGGCCTGGCACACGGCAAAGCGCAGCAGCGAATGATCGTCCTCCGGGTAGGAATCAAAGAAAGAGATGCGATTTTGCAGAGAGACATAGATGACGCGGTAAGGAAAACGCGGCTCCGGCAGGTCGCAGCCCCTGATCAACTGGCGTGCATCCTGCTTGTAGCTGAACAAGCCTCGGCGTATTTCCTCGGCCATATGACGGCGGATGTCCCATACATGCCTGCTTTGCAGACGTTGGCCAATGACAGCGCTCTGCTTGATTTCCTTCTCGGACAATATGGCCGTTTTGCATGCCAGCAGCGTCTGCTCGATTTCCTCCATATTCATCGGCGTCTTCAGCAAATAATGCAGCGCGCCGAGTGAAATCGCGCTCTGCGCGTAATGGAAATCCTTGTGCGCGGTCAATATGGCAAAGCGGACATGGGGGAAATCCTTCTTCAGCTCCTCCATCAGCCCCATGCCGTCCATGACCGGCATCGTAATATCGGTAAGCACAAGGTCGGGCTGGTACACCGCGCAACGCTCCAGCGCCTGCTTGCCGTTGGAGGCGGTCGCGACCACCTCCATGCCAAGAGATTCCCAACGAACCTCCATGCAGAGTCGATCCAATACCATATATTCATCATCCACAAGCAGTACGCGCAGCATCGGCATTACTCCCCTTTCATCGTACGATTCGTTTTCTCACCGGTTTGAAGCGTTGGCTGCTGCGTCCGGCACGCCTTGGCGGGGAGCCGTAAAGTAACCGTTGTACCTTCCCCGACCTTGCTGCTGACCTGCAGTCCGTATTTCTCCCCGTAATAGAGCTGAAGCCGATGGTGGATATTGAGCAATCCCATATGATAGTAGGCAGGACGACTGCTCTGCGCCTGCCCCGCCAGCAGCGACCCGACAAGCCCCTGAGGCATGCCCGCCCCGTCGTCGCTGACCTCCAGCACAATGTCGCCGTCCTTCTCTGTCCCGGCAATGATGATGCTTCCCGGCTGCGCTTTGGCCAATATGCCATGAAAAATGGCATTTTCCACAAGCGGCTGCAGGGTCAGCTTCGGAATTTCGCATTCCAGCACGCCGTCCTCGATATCCACCTCTACAATAAACTGATCGGGATAACGAATGGAAAGCAGGTATGCATAATGCTTGACGCCTTCGGCCTCCTGGGAGATCGGCACATATTCATCGACCTTGTCCAGATGGAAATGCAGCAGCTCGACAAGGCTTGTAATCATACTGTCCACCCTATGCGTGTCGTTGCGCCTGGCCATGTAGCTGATGGAATTGAGCGTATTGTACAGAAAATGCGGCTGTATTTGCGCCTGCAGCACCTTCAGCTCATATTGCTTTTTGTTGCGTTCGCTCGCAAGCAGATCCTCCATCAGTCTTTTGATGCGCACCACCATCAGATTAAACGTCTGCACGAGACTGCCGATTTCCCCGCGGAACGGCAAGGATATATGGCTCTGGAAGTCCCCGGTGCTGACCTTGCGCATCTGCTTGATCAGCAGCTTGATGGGGCGGGAGACATAGCGCGACAAATAATAGGAAAGCACGCAGGACAACGCTATGCCGATGCAGCCGATCCACAGCACGTAATTCCTTAGCACCGCAATGCTGCTGTGCAGCTGCTGCTCCTTCATGACGGCCATCACCTGCCAGCCCCAATTATTGTTCTGCATGCGGGAAATATAGAGACGTTCCCCGTTTTCATCCTCTTGATACCATTCGTTCAAGCTGCCGTCCGCGATCTGGCTTCCGGACAAGCCGGATAACGTGTATTTCTTATCAAAGACGCTGTATTTCACGTATGGATGGTAGATGGTGACGGGGGTGCCGTCCCTGCTTACAATGAGCAGATCCTCCCTTATCGAGTATTCCCACCGTCCATAGCTTGAAATGATGCTTTCCAGGTCCAGATCGACGGCAAGCACGCCTTGAATGCTGTCGCCCTCGCCCTTCACGGGTACAGCCACGGACACGGTATAATCCGATACGCTGGACATGTACGGCTCCGTCCAGTAGATACGCTCGCTCATGACCGCGCCTTTATAGAGTTTGTCGGCCATCGAATGGCCCTTGATTTCCCACAAATAAGCGGAGGTGCCGAACACCTTGTAATCGTTCGTAATCATGTAGATGTTCTTCAAATCCTGATTCCAGTACATCCGGTAGTTTTCCAGCAGAGGTATGGCTTCATTTTCCGGCAGAGACGAGTACAGCCGCTCGTCGCGCGACAGCGCCAGCAGATTGACCTGCAAATTTTTCATAAACAGGTTCAAATGAACCTCCGTTCGTTCCAGCAGATGACCGACATACCGCGTTTGCTGCTTCTTGAACGAATCGATGATGAAATTTTGCGAGATGTAGCCCAGCAACACAAGCAGGGCCGTGATGGAAATAAAGCTGATCCAGAACACTTTGACACTCAGGCTTGTCGGGCGCGGCGATGGCATCGTATCGGACATCTCCTTATTCGAGCGGGATTGCATCACTGTAACGCGGAGCGACGGTTGCCGAGCTTCGGATTTTTTAGGCGAACCTTCAAATTCTTTGGAATTTTCATTCCTCCAAGTTTTCAAATTATAACATAATAGACTCAGAGCGATTTGATCAAAAAAAGAGGAGACATCGCCATGAAATCCATGCAATGGGCAAGGTTCGTTGCACTTGCGCTGGCCGTGCTTGCGCTGCTGCCCGCCTGCGATTCGGAGAAGCGCAAGGACAATCCGGTCGTCATCGAGGTCGACCGCTGGTATCCGTTCAGCGTGCAGTTACCCGAGCGGGGAGACGACGTCATCCGCGAGGCTGTTCTGCACGAATTGAATATCGATTTGCGGTACTCCTTCTCCACCGGCAGATCCTATGAATGGCGGGCGTCGCTTGCATCGAGGGCGGCATCCGGCGACATGCCGGATCTGATCTATTTCTTCAACATGATGGACTACCGGACAGCCCGCTCGCAAGGGTATATTGCACCGCTGAACGGCGTGCTGACGATAGACCGCATACCGGAGAACCTGTCGTACATTACGGAGGATTTGCTGAAGCTGATGTCGGATGACGAGGGACTGTATTACGGCATTCCGAGCGGCCTTGGCCCTATATTGGAGGGCATGTTTATCCGCAGTGACTGGCTGGACAGCCTTGGGCTTGAGCCGCCCCGAACGGTCGAGGAGTTCGCCGAAGTGGCGCTGGCTTTTGCGGAGCGCGATCCCGACGGCAACGGGCTTGACGATACATACGGCTTTACGGCCGGCGGGTGCATGAGCTGTCAGGATTTCTGGGAGCTGATCTCCGCGTTTATGGGCCATACGGCGCCGGATGAATATTTGGAGAACGGTGAATTGAAGGGGGGGTGGACGTCTCCCGAATATAGAAGCTATCTCGCTTATATGGAGGGGCTGATGAGCGCCGGCGCGCTCGACCCCGATCTCGTCACCAACGATTCTAACCGGAAGTGGCAGAAAATCGTGCAGGGACAGGCCGGCATTTTCCACGCCACCGGCTACCCGGCGGAAGCGATTCGCGAAATGAAAGCCTACAACCCCAAGGCGGAGGTGGCCTATTTGCCCCCGCTTACCGGGCCGGCGGGCACAGGCTCGCATTGGCCGCACATCGTCACCACGACGGCGGTAGGGATTACGGCCAAAGCGGCCAGGTCGGAGGAGAAACTCCGGAAAATGATTGAATTGATGAACTGGTTCAATGGAGATAAAGGAAAGAAGCTGCTCATGTTCGGCAAAGAGGGCGTCAACCATACGGTCGAGCGGGGCAAAATCCGCATTCTCGAAGGCAAGCAGAACGAATACCTGGATGCGTACAGTCTGATCGGCGACCGGAACCTCTTTATGGGTGACCAGGAAATAATGGAGGCCTATTACCCGGATCGACAAGTGCAGGACATTGTCCGGAAAATGATCCAGAACGGGGGCAAGCGCGGATCGGTGTACGGATTGGGCTACGCCCAGGAAAGAGCGCAACTGATCGACGGGCTAAAGGCCTATCGCGAGGAGATGGCGGCGCGTTTCATCTACGGGAAGGCGCGACTGGACGACAGCGGCTGGCAGCGCTATGTTGACGCCCATGACCTCCGGTACGGCGGCGAGGCGGTTCGGGAAGTCATGCTGGACGATCTGGCGGAGGGCGGCTATCTGCCATCCAGTAATTCAGAAAGACTAAAATAAAATTCGCATTCCACAAAGAATAGAAAGCAACCGCCAAAGAATACAAAGCTACTTGCTTTTCAAATGCGGCTATAATGACGGAGCAACGACAAAGCCGAATTTGAAAGGGGCAAGACACAATGATGAAGACATCCAAGACCATCATGATCCTGACGCTGATGATTGCGATGCTGCTGGCAGGCTGCAGCCAATCGACGTCTGGGAAGAACGAAGGCGGCAATACCGGGAGCCAGGGAGGCGAGGCAACGGCTGCTCCCGAGACGGGAGATAAGGAGCCGGAGAAAGTCAAAATTACGATTCAATATCCAAAGCCGGATCAAGAAGTGGAAAGGCTGGCTATGGATGACCGCATCAAACGTTTCCAGCAGCAGTATCCGCATGTCGAGATCGCCAAAAGCGACTGGCATTACAGCGACGGCGGAGCGGCGACGCTTGGCGTTAAGCTGGCCGCTGGCGAAGCGCCGTCCTATTTCAACACCTATGCGACGGAAGCGAAAATTCTGACCGACAACGGTTATGCGGCAGATATTACGAAGTATCTGAACGACTACGAATTCAAGGATCAGTTGAACGAGAAGCTGCTCGACATATTCAAGGTGGACGGCAAATATTATTCGTTCCCGCAGGGCGGCTATGTCATGACCATCGGGATCAACGCGAAGCTGTTCCGCGATAAGGGTGTCGAGCTGCCGGGCTACGACTGGACTTGGGATGAGCTCATAGAAGCGGCTAAGGCGGTTAACGAACCGGAGAAGGGCATTGCGGGCTTTGCCGTAGCAGCCAAAAGCAACGCGGCCGGTTGGAATCTGACCAACTTTATGTATCAGGCCGGCGAGTTCGTGGAGGAGATCAAGGACGGCAAGGTGACTTCGACGTTCAACTCCGACGCGGGTCTGAAGGTGCTGGAACTGTACCGTCAGCTCCGATGGGAACACAAGGTGCTGCCGGGCGACTGGAATCTGGAAAATCCGGATATGTCCAATTTGTACAAGCAAGGCCGTCTGGGCATCATTTTTCATAACAACTCCTTGAACACAGGCATTAATGACGGCGGCTTCAACGTGGAGGACGCCAAAATCTATCCGCTCCCGAGCATGGAGAAAGGATCGCCGAACTATGCCATCACCGGCGGCAACTTCTTCGTTATCAACCCGCAGCAAAGCGAGGCGCAACAGGAGATGGCCTTCAAATTCATTACGTACGACTATTTCAAGGAGAGCGGCATCGAGAACGAAGCCAAGAAGATCGAGGAGCGCCAGTCGAAAAATCAGGTTTACGTGCCCGATCTGATGCCTTACTACAGCCTGGATTCCGAATACGCGGTCAAAATGACGGAGCTGCATGCCGAATACCCCGGCGTGGTCTATGAGTTTGACAAGGAATTCCTGAACGTCTTCAACCAGAACGCCAAGGCGGAGCCGCCGTTCCATGCACAGGACTATTACGCCATCATGACCAATATTATCCAGGAAATTTTCAGCAATGAAAAGGCGGATCTCGCCAAGCTGCTGAAGGAAGGTTCCGAGAAGCTGCAAACGGAATTTCTGAATAAGGTAGAGCTGTAATGAAAACGGAGTATGTCTCTCGCAGGCCGGTCCTTGCATCCCGTCAGTTCGGCAAATCGAGACTGTACTTCTGGGGGCTGCTCTTCCTGCTGCCGGAAATGATAATCTTCTGCGTATTTCTGTGGAAGCCGATTATTATGGGCATGTATTACAGCCTGTTTGAAATCAACTTTATTAAAGGCAATACCTTTGTCGGCCTTCAAAATTATTTCGACATTTTCCGGGACGACAGCTTTCTGAAAGCCATCCGCAATACGCTGTGGTACATCTTTCTCGGTCTGATTATGGGATTCTGGGTTCCGGCGATGGCGGCGATCGCCATCTCGGAGCTCCGGTGGTTCAGGGCGTCGGCGCGGCTGATCGTATATTTGCCTAACATTGTGCCGGCCGTGGCGCTGTACGGCGTATGGAGATGGCTATTCGAGCCGATCGGGCCGCTCAACAAATTTTTGTCGGTGTTTGGCGCGGATCCGATCATGTGGCTGACGGACAAATCGATGGCGATGTTCTCCATTGTTCTGATGAACACCTGGCATCATTTTGGCGCCACCGCCCTTATTTATTTGGCCGCGGTTATGAACATCCCCAAGGATTTATACGAAGCGGCGGAGATCGACGGGGCCGGCGTATGGCAGCGCATCCGGCATATTACACTTCCGTCCATCCGAATGATTTTTGTGCTGATGCTGATCATGCAGCTCATCTCGAACAGCCAGTCCTACGAGCCGCAGTTGGCGATGACGGGCGGAGGTCCGAATGAAGCGACCCTGACCTATATGCTCATGGTGGTCAATGACGCCTTCCGGGCATTCCAGTTCGGCAAAGCTTCCGCAATGGGCGTCATTCTGTTCACGACGCTGACTGCCTTGTCCATCCTGCTGTACGCCATGCAGCGCAAGGAGGCCAATTGAGATGGCGAAGGAAAAAGTACGCGAACGCGGCATATTGTCTTATTTCGACTACCGGAAAAAGACGGTTGCCGCGGGCTATGCGATCATGCTTGCGGTGCTGGCGCTTCTGTCCTATTCTATGATTTACCCGTTTCTCGTCACGATCTTTAACGCGTTCAAAACGAGGGGAGACATTTATACGTTTCCGCCGACTCTGCTCCCGAGGGAGTGGGTTTTCGGAAATTTCAAGGAAGGCTTCCAGTTTGTCGACATCGTTCGATATATGCTGAATACGTTTGCCATCTACATCGGCAGCATGGCATTCGCCATCGTATGCATCGGACTCGCGGCATTCAGCCTCTCCCATTTGAAAATTCCGTTTCGTCAAGGCTTTACGCTGTTTTTTATGTGTACGCTGCTCATTCCATCGGCTACCTACATGATTCCGAATTATTTGAACCTGAAGGAGCTGCAGCTGCTTGACTCGTATTGGGCGTTCTGGCTGCCGTCGGCCGCCAATGCCTTCTGGATTCTGCTTCTGAAGAGCTTCTTCGACGGCATTCACAAGGAGCTGTTTGAGGCGGCGCGTATCGACGGCGCTTCGGAGCTGCGGTGTTTTATCGGCATGGCCGTGCCGCTGTCCTTTCCGATCATTGCAACGATACTCATTTTTGGTTTTACGGCGTCCTGGAACGAATGGTTCTGGGCCGGGCTCGTCATCTCGAGTCCTGACAAATATCCGATTGCAACGGCCGTCTACAAATATGTGTTGTCGGGCGAATCCAACAACATTCAAGTCAACGTCAAATTTGCGGTTATGACTATTGTGATGGTGCCGCCGCTGCTGATGTTTGCGTTTTTGCAAAAGTATATTATACGCGGCGTCAATTTGTCTGCGGTCAAAGGATAGCGGAGGCTCTAGGTCCCGCGGGAGCGGATCCTTGCCGGGAATGCTTGTTCCGGGCAAGGATACGTCCGCGTTCGATTCAACAATTGCGACACGAGGAGGTCTATAAGATGAAAAGCAAGGCCTTGCTGCGCGGATTGCTGGCCATGCTGGCGGTATTGACTGTTATAACAGCGCTTCCAATAACAGGGGCGTCTCCCGCTTGGGCGGCGGGGGCAACGGACGGGACAGCATCGCCCGCCACCCTTTCGACGGACAGCGGCATTCTGTTTGTCGAAGAGTTTGACGATGCGGTAGCCGCTGCCGCCCGATGGAAGGAAGTGCCCGCCCAATGGACGGCGGCGGTCGACGGGGGCATCTCCTATTTGCGCGCCGTTCATAACAATACCAGAACCTTTTTGCTTCCTCCGGAAGGAGCGGATTGGACGGATTACGAGGCTGTCTTTCGGGCAAAGTTCTCCAATCTGGCGTCCGGGCGCGCCGAATTTTTCGTTCGCAGCGACGCCTCGGGAAATTTCTACTCCATTGAAGCGCAGACGTCGGCCGACAAGCCGGGGGAAGCCACCTTCAAAATTCACCGCTGGCAGGGAACGGTCTATCAGGGCAATCTGACGGCCAACGTGGTATACGCCTATAATCCGACGGAATGGCACGAATACAAAATCACGGTCAAAGGCAATGCGTTTGCGCTGCAGTTGGACGGAGAACAGGTTATCGCGGCATCGGACGCCGCCTCTCACTATGGGCGCGGTTCCGTCGGCATGCGCTCTAATAACGTCGGCCTGCTGGTGGACCGCGTGGAAGTACGGGAGCTGAAGGATACCGGCGAGCCGGGCTTCGAGCCGTATGCAAGCGATTTTGAAAGCGCTTCCGAAGGGGCGGTTCCAAGCGGCTGGACGGTTCGAGGGGATGCCAAAGCGGTGCGCCTGCCCGAAGGCAATATGGTGTTCCGGCTAAACGGGCAAGCGGGCAAGATTAACCCGACGGCCACGCTGTCGCATCCCGACTATGCCGCCGTCGATAACTTCTCGCTCAAGTTTCGCGCGAAATACGTGCGCACGAGCGACGAGTCCTATAACGTGTGGCGCCTCCGCTACCGAGCCCGGAACGACGCCAACAACTATTCCATGGAATGGGGCACCCATAATTGGCGTTATTTCATCATGCGAAAAACGGATCTGGGAGGAAATTACTTCCTTGGAACATACAACGAAGCGCTGGACAACCGCTGGATCGACTACGAAATTCGCGTATCCGGCATTACTCATGAGCTTTTCATTAACGGCAACCGGGTCATCGGCGTGGACGATTTCGACACGCTGCGGATGGAGAGCGGCTATATTCAGTTCGGCACCGTCAACGGCATCGATCTGATGATCGACAGCATTGAGCTTGCACCGCTCGCTCCGCAGCACATTTACAATATCGAGCCGGCCGGCAATTATACAGGCATTTATGGTCCGGAGGAGCAGCCGGGCTTGAAGGTGCATCTGTCAGGCGGAGCCGAGGACCGCAGATACGAGGTAAGCTATCGAGTCCGCAAGGCGGACGGTGACAAGGCGCTTGTCGCGACCGGTTCTCGAAGCTTCGAGCTCGAAGCATACGGCACGTTGGACGAGGAGCTGTATTTCGACACGGTGCAGGGAATGATCGGCACTTACGACGTGTTCACCGAGCTGTCCATCGACGGCGAAGCGACGGATAACGCGGCGAAAACGATGCGAATGGCGGTGGTGCGTGAAGTTCCCCCGACGCCGGAAATCGACTTCGAGATGGAATCCAAGTTTGGCTTCAATACGCATTACAAAACGAACTGGCGCGACGATATGATGGACGCGGTACGCAAGACTGGCGCCCGCCATCACCGCAGCGCGCTCAACCTGGAGGAGACGTTTACCGGTCAATATGACGGCGGCGGGAATCCGATCTTCAATTTTGCCGCATCGGACGCCTATCTGGACAAGGTGGCCAGCTTCGGATTGAACAGCATTCCGATTCTCGGCTTCGTACAGGATACGACCCGAGCGGCGTCCTATGAAGGGCTGAAGCTGACGGAGCGATTCGTTCAGGACACCGTATATCGATATCGAGACCAAGTGACGCGGTTCGAAACGCCGAACGAGCCTGAACTGTTCGTCAAGCCCTACATTCCTTACGAAATTGTGCAGCAATGGAAGCGGGCTTATATCGGAGCCAAGAAAGGCAACTTCGATACCACTTTTATCGCCGGCGATCATACATCCAGCGTCAGAAGCGTTTTACCGGCGGAGCTTGATCTGGGCGCGTATTACTACGCCGATGCGTTCTCCTGGCATCCGTATGTCTATAATGCGATGCCGGACGGCGCGATCGAATCGTTCGTCTACCAAATCGGCGACATGATCAATCCATATGGTGGTTGGAAGGACTTTTATTTGACGGAGGGCGGGTGGCCTACGGCCAAAGGCGGCTTTCCCAATGTAACCGAGGAGGTGCAGCGGGATTACATTATGCGCGCCTTCCTGATCTATATGACGATGCCGCAGGTGCGCGCCTGGGAATATTACAATTTCAAGAATGATGGCACCGACGAAAACTATTACGAAATTTTCTGGGGCGTCACCGACGTGGACGGCCGTCCCAAGCTGGCTTACAACGCGGCCAACACGATGATGACGACGCTCGACAAGGTCGATTACATCGGCCCTCTCGATACGGGAGACACGAAGAATAGAGCCTACGTGTTCATGAAGGATTACAAGCCGATCATCGCGGCTTGGCGCTCGGTCGATCACAAGGACAATCCGGCAACTGTGCCCGCTACCTCGCAGTGGGCGGTGAATACTGGCAAAAACGAGGTGACCCTGCGAGATGTGAACGGACGCGATTCGATTGTTGCCGCGCCGGAAGGCGTGGCGAATGTAACGCTGACGGGGTCGCCGATCTATATTCTGGGTTCCGGAAGCGAGGTGCTGCACGAAGCCGCAAGCAGGCTGCGGGAGGAGTATTATGCTGCAGCGAGGCAGAAGCTGGCGGCTGCCGCAGCTGCCGGCCACGACTCGGCTGCGGGAGAGCTAATCGGTACGCTGGACGGCATCGATGCCGGACTGGAGGCTGCCATGAAGGCGCAGACTCCGGAAGCGCAGGCGGCGGACCTAGAGCAAGGCGTGATTGGGATATACGCGCTGATGAAAGCGGCGGCGGCCCAAGCGGAGCAAGGACGGCTACAGCGCGAGCCGGCGTTCGTCGCGATGGAGGCGCTGTACAATTATGCGGAAGCCGCGGCCAAGGCGCTGGTTCAGGTGAACGGCGAAGCCGGGGCAGCTACGGAGCCGGTTCCATACGAAGCGACGCTGGAGCAAGCACAGGCGGCATACGAGCAAAAAGCGGGAGAGCATCACCTGCTGGCGGTGTCGACCGCGGCGCTCATGCGCGCCAATCGCTACGGCCGTCTGGCCGAGTTGAACCGGGAGCGGGGGGATTTTGCCCAAAGCTACGGATATGCGCTGCTGGCACGCGAGCTCGCCGGCGCCGCCGAAGCGATTGCGGCTGCGGAGAAGCCGCTCTACACCGGCGTATGGCTGAACGTTACGCCGATCCGAGCGAGCGGCGAGCCGGGCTACAGCAACCGGATTACGGGAACGGTTGCTAACGAAACGAACGAGCCGCAAACCGTGACCGTATCCTTCGATCTGCCGGACGGTTGGGGCGATGCGCCGCTGCAGACTGTCGACATTGAACCGCATGGCGTCTACCGCTTCGATCTGCCGCTGCCGATCCCTGTACATGCGCAGAAGGGCACTTACACGCCGAAGGTGACCGTGGAGCGCCAGGGAGAGCGGCTGGACGAAGCGGCGGTGGAACTGCGCGTTAGCGATGCCATATCGGCCCGGATATTGCCGGCAACGAAGCCGGCCGCCGAACTGGATCGCATCGTGCTCCAGCTCAAGGGATCGTCTCCGTTCGCCAAGACCGGCAAGACGGTGCTGACCGGGCCTGACGGAAAAGCGCTTGAGCCCGTCGCCGGGGATACGTTCGCCAATCTGGCCCTGGGCGAGACGGTCGAGCTTGCCTTCCGTTGGGATTACCCGCATAGCCGTAATTTCAACGACTACCGCCTGGACGTGACGGTGACGGATACGGACAATCAGTTGACTATTTTCAAGGACGAGGCCATGCCGCTCGATTTCTTGCTGATCGAGAAGGCGCCGTCCACTGTCGTCATCGACGGCAGCTTCGAAGAATGGGCAAGCGCTTATCCCGTTCACCTTCGGGGGGTGGAACGCAACAATACGGGCGTATACGATCCGGACAATCTGGATGCGACCGCGTATGCGATGTGGGATGAGGATCACTTGTATTTGGCGGTGGATGTAACGGACAGCATTCACAAAAACGCGGAGGATGCGCCGAATTTATGGAAAAACGACTCTCTCCAGTTCTCCATAGATCCGCTCGGCGACAGCTCCGCCGCCTACAACGCGGACGATACGGAGTGGGGCTTCGCCAGACATGACAACGGACAGCATCTGGCCAACATATTCTTCTCCCGGCCGCCGAATCCGAACGGGAATGCAAGCAGTCTGCTCGATTTTCGGATAGTGCGCGATGAGGATAGTCGCAAAACACGATATGAAATCAAGCTCCCTCGGACGATGATCCATCATCTGCAGCTTGCCGAGGGCGTTTCGTTCCCCATGAACTACGCCGTCAACGACGCAGACTTTCAGATGGGGCGCGATAACTTCATCCAATGGACGCGAGGTCTTGCAGACGGCAAAAATCCGTCCCTTTACGACAGGTTTACGCTGGTTGTAACCGGAACGGTTGAGCCCGAGCTTCCGGTTGACGGTACCAGATTTGTCCTGTCCGCCGAAAGGGATATCGTGGAATCCGGCGAGGAAATCGGCGTAATTGTGAGTGCGGAAGAGGCTGACGATCTGTATGGCATTGACTTGCAGCTCGAGTATGATTCCGATCGGCTGGAGCTGCTTGACGTCGAGTTGATAGAGCCATTTGCGGGCGAAACCGGCGGTTATGCAAGCCATGCCGCCAAGGACGGGAAGGTACGAATTGTAGCCAGCAGAACGGGGGCCGTATCCGGTATAAACGGCCATGCGCCGCTACTGAAGCTGCGCTTCAAGGCGCTGTTGCAGCAAGGTTTGTCGCAGTGGCGACTGCCGGCCGGCTCCGGCTTGTCGAACAGCGAGGGTGTATTGGCCGCCGTGGCGGCGGGCAAGAGCTTGACAGCTGCTGTTACGGATTCGACGGCCATTACGGGGAACGAACCAAGTTCGGATGCCATCGTATTATTGGCGAAGTCGCTTGGCAGAAGATCGGGCGAAGTCGGTTATAACGCGCTGTATGATATGAACAAGGACGGCGTCATCGATATTATAGATATTTCTTACGTGGCGCTGCGCATTTTGAAATAAGCAATAGCAGGACGAATATATGGACGTTGCCGGCTCCGGCCGGCAGCAATCGATCGAATCAAGGGAGGTTTACCCATGAAATGGAGAAGGTTTGCCGCTTGCTTTCTTATAGTCGCGCTGCTGCTTACTCTTCTGCCCGGCCATGCGCAATTTGTTTTCGCGTCGGGCGATCTGCCCGGAGACGAGCAGCAATACGACGTGCCCGACAACGCCGGTCAACCATCCGATGCCGCGCAAAGCGCTGAACAGCCATTGAACGATCCGCAAAGCGCCGGGACTTTGAATGCCGTATTGCAAAGCGCCGAGCCGCTCGAGCTTGCGTATGGCAAGCCGGTCACGGCAAGCTCGGAGAAAACCGGGGATGGCCGGACGGCCGTCAAGGCGGTAGACGGCGATCCGGCGACACAGTGGGAGTCGTCTGCCGTGCCGGCCCATTTGACGATCGATTTGCTGGATGAATACGTGGTGAACAAAGCCGCGATTACGCTCGGGCCGGACTGGAGCGCGCGCACGCTGAATTACGCGGTAGAGGGCAGTCTGAACGGCACTGATTTCATCGTATTGTCTCCGCCCAACGACTACCGCTTCGAACGCGCGCCCAAGAACCGGCATGAAATGGCGTTCGATTCCGTCAAAGCGCGCTATATCCGCTTTGTCGGAGTCTCCAACTCCAATCCTAACGGCATTCAAGCGACGGAGCTGCAGGTCTATCAGGATCCCGACTATACGCCGGACGGCGGCCAGCCGGAGCTTGCGGTGACCGGTCTGACCTGGCAGCCGGCAAACGTCTTCGCCGGTGACCCGGTCTTGTTCACCGGACAGATTACCAATGTCGGGAGCGGCGATTACAGCGGGGTCATGAATCTGCAACTGGATATCGGCGGCCGGACGGTAACGGGAACCGCCGGGCAGGTTACTCTGCCGGTGGGCTGGAAGCTGCCGGTTGCCTCGGAGATCTGGACGGCCGCAGCCGGCAGCCATACAGTCCTGGCAGCGGTCGAAGGCTTCGGGCAACAGTCGAGAGCTTACCCCATGCAGGTACTGGGGGAGGAATACGGATTGCCCGATGGATGGGCTTATGCGGAGATCGGCAGCCATGCATCGCCCGGCTCTGCCTATTACAGCGACGGGATGTTTACGGTGGAAAGCTCCGGATATGATCTGGCGGGGAGCGGAGACGAGGCCTCGTTCGTCTATCGTATGATCGATGGGGACGCCACGTTGGAGGCGACACTGCAGTTGCCGCCGGACGGGAGCGCCGGCAGCGGCTCCGGCGTAATGTTCAGGGCCGGCCTCGGCACGCAGGATGACTTTATCGCTTTGCGCTTGCTTGCAGACGGCAAGCTGCAGATGAATATGAGAAGCGGTGGCGTATGGTCGTCCGCCGATCTGGGGCAATTGCAGCGTCCGGCAGCGGTCAGGCTGAAACGAATCGGCGATAGGTTCAGCGCATACGCATCGGAGGACGGCGCGAGTTGGGGAACGCCGCTCGCGAGCAGACAGCTGGCACTGCCGAATGAATCGGCAGGAGGCCTCGTTGTCGCCTCACGGGATCGCGGCAAGGCAGTTAAGGCCAATTTCAGTCAGGTTGCCGTGGCCCGGGAGGAAGCTGCCGATCTAATCGTGTCCGAGATTGTACTGTCGCCGGCGAAGCCCAAACCGGGAGACGAGGTTGCCTTCAGCGCCACCGTGATGAATCGCGGGGCGGCTCCCACGGTACAGCCGTCGTTTAAGGTCGGCTTCAAGATCGATCCGCATACGAACGGAAATATAGCGAGCGCGGGCGAGTATAGCGGCGTTCTCGCTCCCGGTGAATCTGTAACAGTTGTCGGCACTGCTGCATGGGCGGCGGAACCGGGGACGCACGCGGTGCTGGCGATAGCCGATCTCGACGGCCAGGTCGAAGAAGGCAACAAGCTAAACAATGAAGCGACGGCATATGTAGCCGTCCGGGAACATAAGGCGCCCGCACAAGAAACGCCGTTCGACCGCCGCGCGAGCTATATTCTGAATACGTTCGCGGCGGAGCAGCCGCAGCAGACCGACCGGACATTATGGGTGAAGGAAGCGATCTTCTACGCGCAAGCCCGGTTCGAGCTTGGCATCGACGTAGAGACGGCGTTGTCCATTGTCGACGACATTAACAACAATCCGGCCGGAGCTTCCATGTTTTATTACACGGCCAACATAGATACCTATTTGCGGTACGGCCATCTGTATCCGGAGGCGCTGCGCAACAAGGTGAAGCAGAGGCTGCTGGCGATCGACTATTCGAATAACGGCAGCACCGAAAATCATTTACTTAAATTTCGCACAGCCGGTTTTCTGGTCGCGCAAACGTGGCCGGAGTGGGATAAGGCCGCCGCGACGAAAGCTTTTGCCAAGCAGGATATAAGCGCAATGCTGAAGCGCTTTGTCGCCTACGGCATGAAGGAATACGATTCCACTACCTACGCCGCCCTTTATTTGGAATGCTTGCTCATGCTGCATGAATTTTCCGAGGACGCGGAATTGAAGCGGCAGGCTACTATGGCACTGGAGTGGATGCTGGCCAATATAGCGGGCGAGTGGGTGAACGGGTACTGGATCTCCTCTACGGTGAGGGATTATAACGGCATAAGTCCCAAGCTCGGCGCGGCGGGCAATGTGATGGCCTGGCTTTATTTCGGCGGGGAGGAGAGGCCGGCACTGCGCGAGAACGACATGAATTATCCCGAGGGGATGTATTCGGTCATGGCGGCGGCGTCCGAATATAGGGCGCCGGATATTTTGAGCCGGATTGCCGAAGATCGCAGCACCCCTTACCTGCATCGAGAAAGCCATGACCAGCATCCCGCAACAAAGCTGAACTATCCGCACGGCTACCGGAAGAGCAGCTATATGACGGAGCATTATGGCGTAGCCAGCCAATTTGACGGCAACGGCACGCTAGGCTGGTCGGATCAGCTGCGCAGATGGCTGGTGAGATGGGTGTCCGACGAGCCTTACAGCACCTTCTTCATGACGCATCCGAAGCGGGGCGGCATCCAGTCGGGCGGTACCCCGTACGAACAGGTGGTGCAGAGCGAAGGCGCGATTGTCGCCGTATACAATATTCCACAGGGAGACGCTTTCCCTTATGTGAATGGACCGTTCCCGTCAGCGCTCAAAGAGAAGATCGAGCATGACAGCGGCTGGATATTCGCGCACGGCGGCAACATGCTCCTGGCAGTCAAGCCGCTCAAGCCGTACCAGTGGACGGAGGAAGCGATCGGCTCCCTGACTATTCCGGTTCTGCGGAGCGCGCATCTAAAGAACGGCGTCATTGTCGAGACGGCATCCCCGGACAGCTATTCGGAGGCGGAGGACGCCGCTTTGCCGGACGGCGAGCGGAGACAGCTTCAGCTCTCCAGATTCGCGCAGGCGATTTTGGACGGAACGGAAGTGGATGCATCCGGCATTGACAACGCGAATCCGTCTATCGTTTACACGTCATTGTCCGGCAATGTGATCGGCATCCAATACAACGGAGACCGCATCATTAACGGCGAGGCCATCGACTACACGGAATGGCCTCTCATCGAATCGCCGTACTTCCGCCAGGAGGTTGGAAGCGAGGTGCTTCTGATCCGCCACGGAGGAGAATCATTGGCGTACGATTTTGGCAACTGGGAAGTAACAGTACCCGCCGAAGGTCCGGATCTGACGGTAAGCCGCGTTAGCTGGCTGCCGCAAACCGTCGGGGTCGACAGGCGGGCGGAGCTTAAGGCGACGGTGCGCAATGCCGGGCTGGCCGCTTCTCCGGCTGCAGGCTTTGAGGTTGTATTCAAGGACGGGGATGAAGAAATCGGCAGCGCTCTTTATACCGGATCGCTGGCGAAGGGCGAGTCGGTCGAGCTGTCGGCCGTTGACTGGACGCCGCGTACGGTGGGCCAACATTCGATTACCGCAGAGGTCAGGGCGACAAATTGGACGGAAGGCGAGCTTGCCAACAACAGCCACACCACGCAAATAACGGTATTTGGCGCCAAACGAATATGGTTCAGCGACGACTTTGAAGACGACATCACAAGCAAATGGGATTCCGCGGGAGCGGTCGGCTCCTGGTCCCATGCGGTGGACAGTGACGATGGCCGAAAGATCATGAAGGGAAGCAGTACGGCGACATCCGGAAATCCGGTGCGCAAGGTGGCGAAGTCGACGGCCTGGGAGGACTTTGATGAGACCTCTCGCGACTACATGTTCGAGTTTACGGCGAAATATGCAGGCGGGAGCGCCAGCGGCGGAACGGGCGAGCAGATGCGGGCTTTGGTCCGGTTCGCCAATCCGCAGGCTTATTACTATTTCGATTTCAACAGCAAGACGGGCACAGTCGCCTTTGTCAAATATACGACCGAAACCGGTTTTGTGACGCTGAACCCGCCTGTGCGAATAGCGGATAAGGTTCCGGAATTCAATTTTAACCGCTATAACCGGTACGCCATCAAGGCAGAGGGAGACGCCTTTGTGCTTTCGATCAACGATGCCGTCGTTCTGGAGACGGTGCAGGACGTCTCGGTGACCGGAGGCTCCGTCGGTTTTATGAACCGAAACTCGGAATTGTGGATCGACGAGGTTCGGGTCGAATCGATCGCCGTCAATGAACCTGAAGAACCTGGTCCGGTAAGCGATGCCGTCTTTACGATGGAGGCTGTCGCGGGAAGCGGCTTGAATGCCGAAGAGGCGGCTATCCGAATAGCGGTGGAAAAGGCGGACGACTTGTACGGCTTTGTACTGGATATCGGGTATGTCCCCGATGAAGCGGAGCTTGTGTCGGTCCAGGCTCATGCCGATCTGGGAGGACAGCCTTTTGTCAGCTACAAGGATCACGGAACGTTCGTTCGAATTGTAGGCAGCCGGACGGCAAGCGACGGAGAGCTGGGCATAAATGGCGATGCCGGGCTGCTGACCCTCGCGTTCAAGGTTCCGGCCGGGCAGCAGACGCTGCGGCTCACGCTGCGCGCCGGTTCGGATTATTCGAACAGCAAGGCGGAACGCACGGT